>CAZPBS010000025.1:0-1301 GCA_964584925.1 uncultured Microbacteriaceae bacterium | reverse complement strand
CAACCCGGAGGAGAGCAAGCAGAGACTGTTCGTAGTGGGTCGAGAGCTGCTGCTCTGGGCGGTTACACCGCCGTTCACGCGATGGCCAATACTCTTCCGGTTGCAGATACAGCAGAACTGGTGACCCAGGTCTGGCAATGGGGCCGTGCGGCGGGGTATGTGGACGTACGACCGGTGGGCGCCGTGACCAAGGGTCTTGCAGGTGAAGCATTGGCGTCACTGGGCTCAATGGCTCGCTCTCTTCCGAAGGTGAGGGTGTTCTCAGATGACGGAAAATGCGTGCATGATTCAGGTCTGATGAAGCGCGCTCTCGAGCAAGCCAGCAGCCTCGACGCGGTGATAGCGCAACACGCCCAGGACCCTCGTTTAACTGAGGGCGCCCAGATGAATGATGGGCCCCTTGCTGCCATGCTCGGGCTCGAGGGGTGGCCTGCTGTCGCTGAAGAGTCGATTATCGCTAGGGATGTCCTCCTCGCCGAGTCCGTGGGAGCCAGAATCCACATTTGTCATCTTTCTACCGCGGGCTCACTGGAAGTCGTGAAATGGGCAAAGAAAAGGGGAATCGCGGTCACGGCGGAAGTGACGCCCCACCACCTCCTGCTGACAGAAGACCTCGTCTCGAGCTTCGATCCGCTGTACAAGGTGAATCCCCCGCTTCGGAGGAGCGAGGACGTTCTTGCCCTTCGCGACGGAGTTGCCTCGGGTGTGATTGATATTGTCGCCACCGACCACGCTCCACACCCCAGCGAAGCAAAAGACTGTAGCTTCCCTGAGGGTGCATTCGGCATGTTGGGTCTCGAGAGCGCGTTTGCGGTCGTGATGACCACCTTGGTTAAGCCTGGCTTGGTGTCTCTCGACGCAGTCGCCAGAATTATGTCCACCACCCCTGCGCAAATCGGTCGGGTATCGGGATACAGCGCACCACTGTCGGCGGGACAGCCGGCCCATCTCACCGTGGTGGACCCCGCAGGGTCCGCTGGGGCGCCACACGGTAGTTTGAGCAGTAATAACCCGTATCGGGATCAGGAACTGGTCGGCAGAGTCGTGCACACCTTTTATTCGGGTGTCCAAACCGTTACCGACAGCCAGCTTGTGGAGCTGGAGGAGAAGTCCGAATGACACAGGAAATCGCCGCGAGCATGATGATTGCTCTTGCGCTCCTTCTACTGGGGCTTGCCTGGTGGGGATGGCATAACAGGCGGCGCCGTTTCCACCACCTAGAGGGGGCCTTGATACGAGAGCTTCCCGGTTCACCTCCCTTGCTTTCCTTTGACGGCCTCTACGTCGCCACGACCGTTGCG
>CAZPBS010000024.1:0-16478 GCA_964584925.1 uncultured Microbacteriaceae bacterium | reverse complement strand
CACCTCTCCAACCTCTGCACCGAGATTTGCTTGCCGCAGGATGTCGACAACGTGTCGGTGTGTAACCTCGCGTCGATCAACCTCTCGCAGCACGTCGTGGACGGGGCTATGGATTGGGCGAAGATCGAAGAGAGCGCCCGCGTGGCGGTTCGCCAGCTCGACAACCTCATCGACATCACCCGTTCGAGCGTGAAAGAGGCTGACCACTCCAACGAGCAAAACCGCGCCGTTGGTCTGGGAGTCATGGGCTTCACCGATGTCATCGAGCGCTTTGGCTACAGCTACGAGAGCGAAGAGGCCTATGACCTCATCGACGAAATCATGGAGCACGTCTCCTACGCCGCCATCGATGAGTCCGCCAACCTTGCTCGCGAGCGTGGCTCCTACAACAACTTCGAAGGCTCCCGCTGGTCTCAGGGCATCGTGCCCCTGGACACTGTCGACCTCACCGAGGCCGACCGCGGAGTTCCCGTCGAGGTGAACCGCACGACACGTCTGGACTGGGACGCTCTGCGCGAGAAGGTCAAGGGCGGCATGCGCAACGCCACCCTGATGGCCATCGCTCCGACTGCATCGATTGGTTTGGTTGCGGGAACAACTCCAGGTCTTGACCCTCAGTTCTCCCAAATCTTCAGCCGCTCGACCAGCTCCGGTAAGTTCCTCGAGGTCAACCGCAACCTGGTGAACGCACTGCGTGAGCACGGTTTGTGGGAGTCCACTCGTGAGGACATCCTGCGTAGCCAGGGAGATATCCAGGACATCCCCTCGATTCCTCAGAGCTTGAAGGACACCTTCAAGACCAGCTTCCAGCTCTCGCCGTTTGCCTTCCTCGAGGTGGCAGCCAGGGCACAGAAGTGGATCGACCAGGCCATTAGCCGCAACATGTACCTGGAGACCAGGGACATGGACGACCTGATGTCGATCTACTCCGCTGCATGGAAGCGTGGTGTGAAGACCACGTACTACCTGCACATGAAGCCTCGCCACACCGCCGAGCAGTCGACGGTGAAGGTCAACAAGTCTGAGCAGATCAACAGCTCGGGTGGTTCAGGAGCGCCGAAGAAGGGCTTTGGTGCAGCAGCACCGGCCTCGGCTGAGCCTGTTGCCGCTGGTTCCGGTGCACCCAAGAAGGGCTTCGGTTTTGGCGGAGCGCCGAAGGCCGGTGAGTAGTCACTATGGACTTCGATTCCACGACCATCGACGGCTACGCCGTCCCTACAGACCCGATGGACCTTCTGCAGTGCGATAGCTGCCAGTAGCTCCGACTTTTATACACACACAAATAACGATCTAGAGATAGGAAAAACAATGGGAATCCTCGGACAAGGAGTGCAAGAAGGTCTGCTGCTCAAGCCTGTGAAATACAAGTGGGCTATGGACCTTTACGACCAGGCTGTTGCCAACACCTGGTTCCCCAACGAAATTCAGTTGGGTGAAGATATCGCTGACTTCAAGAAGATGACGGACGAAGAGCGTCACGCCATCACCTTCTTGATGAGCTACTTCAACCCCAGCGAGCTGCTGGTGAACAAGGCATTGGCCTTTGGTGTCTACCCCTACATCAATGCACCAGAAGCACACCTCTACCTCGCCAAGCAGATGTGGGAAGAAGCCAACCACTGCATGAGCTTCGAGTATGTTCTCGAAACCTTCCCGATCGACCGCGAACAGGCCTACGCCTCCCACGTCGATGTTCCCTCCATGGCACGCAAGGAAGACTTCGAAGTGAAGTTCATCCGTCGCATGACCGAGGACACCATCGACATCAGCACCACCGAGGGTAAGCAAGACTTTGTGCGCAACCTGGTTGCCTACAACGTCATCCTCGAGGGCATCTGGTTCTACTCCGGCTTCATGGTTGCTCTGAGCTTCCGCCAGCGCAACCTGCTGCGTAACTTCGGTTCCTTGGTGGACTGGATTGTGCGCGACGAGAGCCTGCACCTCAAGTTCGGTATCAACCTGATCCTCACCGTGCTGGAGGAGAACCCTGACCTGCAGACTCCCGAGTTCGCAGCCGAGATTCGTCAGATGATCCTTGACGCTGTGGAAATGGAAGAGGCCTACAACCACGACCTGCTCCCGAACGGCATCCTCGGACTCAACGCGAATTACATCAACCAGTACGTGAAGTACTTGGCTGACCGTCGCCTTGAGGAGCTTGGCTTCGAGACCGAGTACAACGTCTCGAACCCCGCCAAGTGGATGGCGACAGCAAACGACACCCTGCAGTTGGTGAACTTCTTCGAGTCCACCAACACCTCGTATGAGGTCAACGCAACCTCGTCACGGTAGGGACAAACCCTTACTAAACTAAGAAGTGCCGGGGGAGGAGACAGCGACGGAGTCTCCTCCCCCGGCCTTTTCTTTCACCCCTCTCGCGTGTGAGGATGGAGCCATGAAGACCCCCGATAGCCAGCTCTCCCTGACTCTCAACACCGGCGATCACATCCCTCAACTGGGACTCGGCGTGTTCAAAGTTGATGACGATGTGTGTGAACAGATCGTCCTTGATGCTCTCGAGGTCGGCTATCGCCACATCGACACGGCGATGATCTATCGCAACGAAGCGGCCGTAGGTCGCGCTATCGCGAAGAGCGGTATTGCCCGGGATGAACTGTTTGTCACCACCAAGCTCTGGAACTCAGATCAAGGAACAACGGCAACGCCCGAGGCGCTCTCCCTCAGCCTCGAGCTTCTGGGTCTTGAGTATGTGGACCTGTATTTGATCCACTGGCCAGCTCCCCTGCGCGATGAGTATGTGGCGACGTGGTTGGCTCTCGAGGAGCTTCACCACCAGGGGTTCGCGAAAGCCATTGGTGTCTCCAACTTTGAACCTGAGCACCTCGAGCGCGTCCTGGAAGAGGGAAGCATTGTGCCGGCCATCAACCAGGTCGAGCTGCACCCAGCCTTCCAACAGAGAAAGCTCCGGTCGTTCCAGGAACCCTTGGGCATCATCACTGAAGCGTGGGGACCTCTGGGGCAAGGCAAGTATGACCTGGCCGAGCTCCCTGGTCTTCAGGACATTGCGGAGTCACATGACAAGAGCATTCAGCAGATTGTGCTCCGCTGGCACCTTCAAGAGGGAGTGGTCGTGTTCCCGAAGACGGTGCGCAAAGAGCGCATGATTGAGAACCTCTCGGTGTTTGATTTTGAGCTGAGCGGGGACGAGATGGCGGCAATTGCTGCCATGGATGCCGATCGTCGGGTGGGAACACACCCCATGGATGGCAACTGGTAATCGGTGTGAGTCGCCTTGATGGCGCCCTGAGTCCCTACCTCCTCTTGCACGCTCACCAAAGCGTGGACTGGTTCCCCTGGGGTCCTGACGCGTTCGCGGAAGCCACGAAGCGCGACTGCCCCGTGATGATTTCCATTGGCTACTCCACCTGCCACTGGTGTCACGTGATGTCGAGAGAAAGCTTCGACGACCCGGTGATGGCCGACCTGTTGAACCAGAAACTGGTCGCCATCAAAGTGGATCGAGAAGAACATCCGGAGGTGGATGCGCTGTATATGGCTCAAGCGCAAGCGTTCACCGACCACTTGGGCTGGCCACTCACCGTGTTCACCACACCCGAGGGTGCCGCGTTTTATGCCCAGACCTATCTCCCGCCAGAGCCCCGGGGCGGGCAGCCTTCCCTGACCCAGGTGGTGGAGGCCGTCACCACGGCGTGGGCAGAAAAACGAGAGGACGTTCTCGAGAGCTCCCGAGCACTCGTGGGCGCACTGGCCGATGCCGCTGCCGCTATCGAGAAAGACTCGAAGAATCAGGTTTTCCCCTCCACAGAACAACTGTCGGTCATCGTGGATGCTCTTATCGCCCAGGAGGACATCGAATTCGGTGGGTTTGGAGGAGCGCCCAAGTTCCCCGTGGCGCCGGCCCTGTCATTTCTCCAGGGTGAAGGCTCAGCCGGCCATGACTCGGCAGCGAAGTTTGTTGCCAGGACATTGGCGACTTACACGCGATCGGACCTCCGGGACTCTCTCGAAGGTGGATTCTTTCGCTACGCCACGATGCGGGACTTTAGCGAGCCTCACTACGAGCGAATGCTCTATGACAACGCTGGTTTGTTGTCTCTGTACTCGAGAGAGGGCGACCTGGATTCGGCTGCAGGAATCGTGTCGTTCCTGCGGTCAACGCTGCTCGTCGAGGGCGGGTTTGGCTCTGCCCAAGACAGCGAGAGCATCATCGAGGGTCAACCCAGTGAAGGTGGTTACTACCAGCTCGATGCTGCAGGCCGAGAGGGACTAATCCCACCAAAGGTGGATGACAAAGTCATCACCGGGTGGAATGGTCTAGCCCTTCGCGGGCTCGCCGAGGCGCACCTCGCGGGAGTTCCTGGCGACCCGGGAGCGCTGGGTGAACAGGTCGCCACCTGGTTGCTGGATCATCACGTCCGGGACGACGGAACACTCATTCGACTCTCGAGGAGAGGAATCCCCGGCACCGCGCCAGCGACCCTCGAGGACTACGGAGCGCTCAGCCTCGGACTTCTCGAGCTAGGAATGGCTGTGGGGGAGGCTCGCTTCATAGCGGAGGCATTCCGTCTGGTTGAGTCCATTGCGGGGGAAGAGCTCACTGTGGGGCGTGACGATGTGATGCGTGAGAAGGGATTCACTCCGCGTCCCGATATTCAAGAAGGCGCCTCACCCTCTGGTATTTCACTTTTCTCGCAGGCCCTCGTGCTGGCTGCAACTCTGCGCGGTGACCACGGTCTCATCGAGCGAGCGCGGGGGCTTCTTGCTCCCCACGTGTCCCAGGCGATGCTGACGCCTTTGGGTGCGGGCGCCATTCTTCAGGTGTTGGCCCGGCTTGCCCGTGACGAGCGAGAGATCATTGTCGTCGCCGATGGCCCCACCAACATGATCGAGATCGCCCGTCGTCACCGAGCGCCTGGAACAGTGGTGCTCTGCGTGAGCGGAGAGCAAGCTCAGCAGATGCTCGATGCGGGTGTGGAGATTCTTCGGGGCAGAACCGTCGGGTCAACCGCCACTGCGTACGTCTGTCGCCACGGTGTGTGTCAGCTTCCCGCGCAGAGCGCGGAAGCGCTTCTCACGCAACTGCAACAATGACTCTGTGCTGATTCTTGCCGCAACGCCGATTGGGAACCTGGGCGACGCAACTCCTCGCTTGAAGGAGGCACTGTCCAGCGCCGATCTTCTGGTTGCTGAAGACACCAGGGTCTTGCGCAAACTGATGGGCGCACTGGGGGTGACCAACGATGCACCGGTTCGATCCGCCAATGAACACACCGAAGGTGCGGTCGCCGAAGAAATCTGGACGCTCGCCATGGCGGGAGATGTGCTTGTGGTGTCGGATGCCGGCATGCCCGCGATTAGCGACCCAGGATTTGTCCTCGCCCGGGGTGCACGCCAGCGGGGAATCCCCATCAGCGTGATCCCAGGGCCCAGTGCTGGGCTCTCCGCACTCGCGGTGAGCGGATTGCCCACTGATCGCTTTATCCACGAGGGCTTTGTGCCGAAGAAAGGCCGTGTGGGGTATTTCGAGACGCTGCAGAGCGAGTCTCGCACCATGATTTTCTTCGAGTCACCCCATCGACTGACGGAGATGCTCGAGGACGCCGCCTCTGTCTTTGGTAGTGACCGAGAAGCCTGTGTAGCCCGGGAAATAACGAAGATGTTTGAAGAGATCGCGAGGGGAACCCTCACCGAACTCGCAGAGCACTTCTCCGGAACTACCAAAGGGGAGATAGTCGTCGTCATCGCTGGCGCCCCCGCGGGAGCAAAGGGCTTGCCCGAGGCTCTGGCCAGCGTGAAGGAGTTAGTGGACTCCGGTATGCGCCGCTCAGAGGCCTGCCAGGTGGTGGCGAAGGAGACCGGTATCCCGAAGAGCACTCTGTATAAGGAAAGTGTCGGGGACTCCGCGTAGGATTGAGCCTCGATGCCCACAACCAGGTCCGATTCTTTCTTTATCGCGACACCGATTTTCTATGTGAATGACGTGCCGCATATTGGGCATGCCTACACCGAGGTCGCAGCCGATGCTCTCTCGCGGTGGATGCGCAACTCCGGCATCGACACCTGGTTTTTGACCGGAACGGATGAGCACGGTCAGAAGATCATGCGGACCGCGTTGGCCAATGGGGTAGAGCCTAAAGAGTGGGCTGATCGCTTGGTGGAGCAGGCGTGGAAGCCGCTGCTCACCACCTTGAACCTCGCCAATGACGACTTCATCCGCACCACGGAAGAGCGCCACGAGAGCGCAGTCCAGAAGTTTCTCACCCTCCTGCACGACAAAGGCTTTATCTATCAGGGTGAGTACGAGGGTTTCTACTGCGTGGGCTGCGAGGAATATAAGACCCCCGCGGACCTGGCAGAGGGGACTGACGAATTTGAGGGCCAGAAGGTCTGCCAAATCCACGGTCGCCCGATTGAGGTCTTGAAGGAAGAGAACTACTTCTTCAAGATGAGTGACTTCCAGGAGAAGCTCCTGGAGCTTTATCGCGAGCGTCCTGATTTCATTCAACCCGCGAGCGTCAGAAACGAAATTGTCGCGTTTGTGAACAGAGGTCTGGAAGACCTCTCCATTTCTCGCTCCAACATCGATTGGGGTATTGAGCTTCCCTTCGACAAGTCCCACGTCACGTATGTGTGGTTTGAAGCACTCCTCAACTACATCACCGCCACCGGCTGGGGCTCCAACGAGGAAGAGTTCGCCAGGCGCTGGCCTGCCGTGCAGTTGGTCGGTAAAGACATTGCCCGCTTCCATGCGGTGATTTGGCCCGCCATGTTGATGGCGGCAGGTCTTGAGCCCCCTAAGAACGTCTTCGCTCATGGATGGTTGTTGGTCGGTGGCGAGAAGATGTCGAAGTCCAAACTCACCGGTATCGCACCCTCTGATATCACCGATGTTTTTGGTGCTGATGCTTTCCGCTATTACTTCTTGCGCGCCATCACCTTTGGCTCCGATGGGTCCTTTAGTTGGGAAGACCTTTCTGCCCGCTATGAAGCAGAGCTTGCCAATGGTCTGGGAAACCTCGCCTCCCGCGTGATTGCGATGCTCCATCGCTATCGCGAAGGTGTGATCCCCAACCCCAGTGCCGGGAGTGGAGCCCCGGAGGAGGCGCTTCGCTCGGTCATGACCGATGCGGTGTCTAAGGCCAACGAGGCGATGCATAGCTTCGCCATCCACGAGGCTCTCGGTCACATCTGGCGAATCGTCGAAGACACCAATGGCTACCTCACCGAGCAAGAGCCGTGGGCTCTCGCAAAAGATGACGCGAATGCCGATCGACTCGATGCCGTGCTTTATCAAGCCGCTGATGCACTGCGGGTTCTCGCTCTGGTGCTGCACCCCTTCATGCCGGACTCCATGAGCGCCCTGTGGGGGGCTCTGGGTCAAGAGGGCGAACCCAGCGACCAGGTGCTCCTCGATGCTGCCGTAGCGGGCGACCTCAAGACGGGCACCGCGGTGCAGGAATTGCCCCCACTGTTCCCCAGGATCGAACAGGACTAAACCCCGTGAGCGCAGGACCCGGCGACCTCCCCGCGCACATTAGAGCGCGCGGAGATCTCGAGGCTGGTGACCGCAAGGTCTCCTATCCACCCGCTCCCCACCCGCTTCGGGTGGGGGTCTATGACAATCACGCTCACCTGGAGTTTGCTGACGGGGATAACCCGATGGACTACACCGAGCATCTCGATCGGGCCGGATCCGTCGGGGTGATGGGTGTCATTCAGGTGGGGACCGATGTGGAGACATCTCGATGGTCTGCAGCGCTTGCTCACCGAGAACCCCGAGTGCTGGCCGCTGTCGCCATCCACCCGAACGAAGCTCCTCTGCTGCATCAAGCCGGTGAGCTGGACGATGCCTTGGCGGTCATTGATGAGCTTGCGTCAATGCCACGCGTGGTGGCAGTGGGAGAGACCGGACTGGACTTTTTCCGCACCCCCGAAGAATTGCAGGATGCGCAAAAGGACGCCTTTCGGGCCCACATCGAGATCGCGAAGAAGCACGGAATCGCCCTCCAGATTCACGACCGTGACGCCCACGACCAGGTAGTCGAAGTCCTCCTAGAGGTGGGAGCTCCCGAGAAGACCGTGTTCCACTGTTTCAGCGGGGATGCTGAGCTCGCCGAGGTTCTCTCGGCTGAGGGTTGGTATGCCTCCTTTGCGGGAACTGTCACCTTCAAGAATTCTGAAGGGTTGCGTGAGGCTTTGAAGGTCATGCCCCGGTCCCAGATTCTGGTCGAGACGGACACCCCGTTCTTGACACCGGTTCCCTCGAGAGGCAAGCCCAACTCTCCCTACATGATTCCGTTCACGGTGAGATCGATGGCAGAGACCCTGGAAATGGACGAGAACCTTCTGGCAGCCCAGCTCACGAACAACACCATCGATGTGTACGGGCGCTTTGATGACCAACCTCTTGGCGAGTTGGGATCTGTGCTCCGTGGCCGATAAAGCGGGCGGTTTGCTGGGTGCCACCGAGATTCGTCGCCTTGCCGAAGAACTCGGTGTCACCCCGACGAAAAAGCTTGGGCAAAACTTTGTTCATGACGCCAACACCATTCGACGCATTGTCTCGATAGCTGGTGTAGGAGAGGGCGATCACGTTCTCGAAGTAGGACCAGGGCTGGGATCGCTCACCCTGGGACTTGTCGAATCGGGAGCTCAGGTGAGCGTCATCGAAATCGATCCGCGGCTCGCGGCAGCGCTGCCCGACACTCTGCAGAAGTATTTCCCTGGCCAGCGGGTATCGATCATCACCGCCGATGCGCTGGCTGTCACAGCGGTTCCGGGTGAGCCCACTGCATTGGTCGCGAACCTGCCCTACAACACCTCGGTGCCGATCACCTTGCACCTGCTCTCCACTCTGCCCTCACTCCGCACTGTCCTCGTGATGGTGCAGGCCGAAGTGGCAGAGCGCATTGCTGCGACACCGGGGTCCAAAGCGTATGGATCGCCGAGTGTGAAAGCACGCTGGTACGGCGGGTGGAGTATTGCCGGCTCAGTTCCGAGACAAGTATTTTGGCCAGTACCCAACGTGGACTCACTGCTGGTGAAAATGGAGCACACCCCCGCCCCCGGCGACGAAGCGTTGCGCCGGGTGGTCTTTGACCTGGTGGACCATGCTTTTGCGACCAGGAGGAAAATGGTGCGAGGTGCCCTGGCGCACTACATAGGTCCCGAGCGAGTCAGTGACCTGATCGCCGCAGCCGGGCTCAGCCCTGAAGCCCGGGGCGAGCAGTGGACTCTGGAGGACTTTGTCGGACTCGCCCGAGTGGTGATGTCCTCGTGAGGAAAGTGCGGGGACCCTCGACCGCTTGGATTCTGCTGGGGGTCCTCGGTGGTGGACTGCTGGGAATCTCTGCGCCCTTTGAGAGCGAGATTCTGGGGGGACTGCAGTGGGCAGCTCTTGCTCTCATGGTGTTCTTGGTCGTGGTGTCGCTGCCCTTGCTCTCGGTCGGACGTGCCATCGCTAAGCCCAGGGTGCTCGTGGCACTGTTTGCGGTGAACCTCCTGGTTGTTCCCTTGGTGGCCTTTGTGCTCTCCCGTGTGGTGTTCCAAGTACCTGAACTACAGGTGGGGTTGCTTCTGGTGTTACTGGCACCCGGTGTGGCTCTCTCGTTAACCACAGCCCACGAAGCCGGCGGCGATGTGGAGAGTGTGCTCGGGGCAAAACCCCTCCTGTTTGCCGGGCAACTCGTCATTGTTCCGCTCTACACAGTGTTTCTCTCCGGAGGGGCGCTCGGGTTTTCTGACCTTCCGCCGACCTTTGTGGTGATTGGTGGAATCATCGTGGCGCCATCGGTTCTAGCGCTTGGCCTCCAGTGGGGGATGACACGATCCGCGGCGCTTGCGGGATCACGCAGCGCTCTCACGCAGGCTCGGGTTCCCGTGATTGCTCTGGCGGTGGCGCTCGTTCTGTGGAATCAGGTTCCGAACCACGTGGAGGAGCTCGAAGAGCTCTACCGGGTGGTGCCACTGTTCTTTTCGTTCCTGGTGCTCCTGGCGCCGCTCGGACTCCTGGCAGGAATTTTGGCAAGCCTCACCATCCCGGAGAAGCGCGCCATCATGATTGTGGGAGCAGGCCGTGGTGGCGTCATCATGTTGCCGATCAGCCTCGCTCTTGACCAGGACGTGTGGGGGCTGGTTCCCCTGGTCGTCATTACCCAATTGACCCTCGAGGTCATCGGCATGATGGTGTATCGCACCATCGTCCCCGAACTCGTTCCCTCGGACTCTCGCTAAGCCAGCACTAACCTCAGCGCGATACGCTCGTCGAATGGCACGCGTCACCGTCAAGGCTCCGGGAAAAATCAACCTGGCCTTGCATGTGGGACCCCTCGAAGCATCGGGTTATCACGACCTGTTGAGCGTGTTTCAGGCCGTGGACGTGTGGGAAACACTGACCGCCGAAGACGCTTCCGAGTTCTCCCTCACGGTCAGCGGCGATGTCGTCTTGGATGAGATTCCCCTCGATGAGAACAACTTGGTCATCAAAGCGGCCAGGGCTGTTCAGCGCGTCAGTGGATTTGCGGGCGCTGCCGCTTTCCACATTGACAAAAAGGTCCCCGTCGGTGGAGGAATGGCGGGTGGTTCGGCAGATGCCGCCGCGGCGCTGGTTGCCGTCGATTCCCTCTGGGGTACAGAGCTGTCGCAGGTGCAGCTCCTGGAGCTTGCCGCAGAACTGGGATCTGATGTGCCTTTCTCTCTCGAGGGCTATACCCAGATCGGGCGAGGGCGAGGGCATCTCTTGGAGCGAATTGACTCTCTGCCTTTCCACTGGGTCATCGTCCCCCAGACCCTCCACCTCTCCACACCCCTGGTGTATTCGACTTTGGATGGCATGCGTGGAGAGAGTGCACCCGCAGCGCCCTCGGCTCCTTCACAGGGACTAGTCGATGCTCTCTTCACCGGAGATGCGCAGGCGCTAGCGGGTGAACTGGTGAATGATTTGGCGGCAGCAGCGATGAGCCTTGCCCCGCAGATTCAGAGCGTCTTGGACACGGGAGCGAAGCTTGGTGCGCTGGCGGGAATGGTCTCGGGATCGGGACCTACGTGCGTGTTTCTCGTCGAGGATGCGGAGCATCAAGCTCGGCTGGTGGATGGTTTCGAGACTGAGGGTCTCTATGCACTCAGCGCTAGTTCTCCTGCGCGGGGAGCTCATCTTCTTTGGGACTAGGGTCCTTCTGGAACAGGCTCACCAAGACCAGATAGATCGCGCCCGCGACGAGGAAGATGTCGGCAACATTGCCGACGAAGAACCCGGCATAGTCGATGAAATCGACAATGTGACCCACGGCGAACCCGGGGTCACGAAATAGTCGATCACCCAAGTGACTGATAGCGCCACCCAGAAGCGCTGCGACCCCGACACCCCACCAGGCGTTCGGAACACGAAAAGCAAAGATGGTCAATCCGATGACCGCAGCACCCGCGAGAATCGTCAGAATCCAGGTGTAATCCGCGGCAAGACCAAAGGCGGCACCGGGGTTATAGACAAGGCGCCAGCCCAGAAGATCCCCGATGACAGGCGTGTATTCGCGATACATCAGTGTGGTCTCCGCCCACCACTTCGTGGCCTGGTCCACCACCACAATCAGAATCGCGGAAATCCCGATCCACCACCGAAGGGTGGGGCTTGATGCAGTAGCAGTGCTCACAGTGTCTCCTGGCATTTGGCAACCCCAGCAGTATTCCATGCGGGGGTGAGGGTGAGCTCTATCGGTTCTCCACGTTGAGGCTCAGCGAGCGAAGAGCCCGTGCCACCGCGGCTTGTTCCCCAGGGGCTAGCGCCGTAATCAGGGAGTGCTCGGCTTCAATCAGGGTTGAAAAAGCCAAATCGACGGCGTCCCTGCCGGAGGGCATCAAGCGCACCACCACACCCCGACCATCATCGGGATCAGAGGAGCGGGTGATGAAGCCACGGGCTTCGAGCTTTCGCAGGCGGTGCGTCATCGCCCCCGAACTGACCAGAGTTTCTGCCATCAAGCTTTTTGGGCTCAGTTGGTAGGGGGCGCCCGCTCGTCGAAGCGCAGCTAAGACATCGAATTCCCAAGACTCCAGGTGTGAGGCCTTGAACGCTTCCCGGCGGTACTTATCCACTCGCTTCGCGATTCGTGTCACGCGGGAGAGGACCTCGAGAGGTGAGATGTCGAGGTCTGGTCGTTCCCTGGACCATGCCTCGACGATGCGGTCAACATCATCAGCGGGCGTGGTCATCACACCATTATCTGTCCTCTGGCAGACTAGGGGAGGCCTTAGGGCCTCTTCCGCCTTGGTGTAACGGCAGCACGACAGCCTTTGGAGCTGTTAGGTCTAGGTTCGAATCCTGGGGGCGGAGCGAGCATTGTCCGCCAGTCTCAGCCCGAGAATCCTCCCGATGGGCTTAAATGAACGTATGAGCGATTCATCGCTGGCCGTTGTGGTCCTGGCCGCAGGCCAGGGAACACGTATGAAATCTTCCGTGGCGAAGGTGTTGCACGAGCTTTCCGGAGTTCCCCTCATCGGACACGTGCTGGCCACGGCCCAGGCTCTTGAGCCTGACCACGTTGCTGTCGTGGTGCGCCACCAACGAGATGAGGTGGCGGAAGCCGTTGCCGAGTTTGCCCCTGAGGCTTTGATTGTGGATCAGGACGAGGTCCCGGGAACCGGTCGCGCTCTCGAGGTCGCCCTCGAGGCGCTCCCGAAAGGTTTTACCGGTGACGTTGTGGTCATCAGTGGCGATGTGCCCCTATTGGATTCAGACACTCTTCGTGCAGTGATTGCTCACCACGGTGACCAGGCTGCCGTGGCGACATTAATCACCACGGTTCTGGAGGACCCCACCGGTTATGGTCGCGTCGTCCGCGATGACCACGGGCTCGTGCAGAAGGTCGTGGAAGAGCGGGATGCGAGCACCGCTGAAGCGGCACTCCAAGAAGTCAACGCGGGAGCCTATGTATTTCAGCGTGCAGGAGTGAATGACGCACTGGCAGGCGTTGGCACCCATAACGCGCAGGGCGAGAAATACCTCACCGATGTGGTGGAGGCACTCTCCCAGGCAGGCTCGGCTGTTCAGGCCGTGCGGGTGGAGGATTCCTGGTTGCTCGAGGGCATCAACGATAAAGCTCAGCTGGGAGATGTCCAGGCCCGCCTCAATTCCATGATCGTGCGGGGTTGGCAACTCGCGGGCGTCACGATTGTGGACCCGGCGAGCTGCTTTATCGACGTGGGCGTGCAACTGGCACCAGATGTCACGATTCTTCCGGGTGTTCAACTTCAGGGGCAGACGGTGATTGAGTCGGGTGCGACGATTGGCCCCGACACGACCTTGCTCGACACGTCCGTCGGTGAGGGCGCCAGTGTGGTCCGCACTCACGCCGAGGGAGCACAGATCAAGGCGGGCGCTACCGTGGGCCCCTTCTCGTATTTGCGTCCAGGTGCCAGCGTGGGCGAGGACGGCAAGGTCGGAGCGTTCGTCGAAATCAAAAACTCCACCCTGCACCGCGGAGCCAAAGTCCCGCACCTGTCCTACATCGGCGATGCAGAGATTGGCGAGGGCACCAACATTGGGGCGGGAGCTATCACCGCCAACTACGACGGAGTCCAGAAGCACCGCACCACCATTGGGGCTCACGTGAAGACCGGGTCTCACACCGTCTTTGTGGCGCCCGTCGAGATTGGTGATGGCGCCTACGGTGCTGCGGGGGCCGTGATTCGGCGCAGCGTCCCACCTGGAGCATTGGCCATGAGTGTCTCCACACAGCGCAACGTTGAAGGTTGGGTTGAGGCGAACCGCGAGGGCACGCCGTCAGCCGACGCCGCGTCCCAGGCATCGCACGGTAAGAAATAAACAATGACGTCCCCGTTCCCACCCCTAAGCGCGAAGAGGCGATAGATACCCGTGACCACGATTACCGCCACCACGAAGAAAAACCTTGTCCTGGTGAGCGGTCGTGCTCATCCCGCTCTTGCCGAGGCGGTCGCGAAGGAGTTGGGAACCGAGCTCGTTCCTGCGGAAACAAGAACCTTTGCCAACGGGGAAATTTATGCCCGCTATGGCGACAGCGTGCGAGGCTGCGACGCCTTCGTCATGCAGTCCCACTGCGCCCCCATTAATGAGTGGCTCATGGAGCAACTCATCATGGTGGACGCACTCAAACGTGCGAGCGCGAAGCGCATCACCGTGGTGGCACCCTTTTATCCTTATGCCCGGCAGGACAAGAAGGGGCGCGGTCGCGAACCCATCTCGGCTCGTCTGGTCGCTGATTTGTTCAAGGCCGCCGGTGCGGATCGCATCATGAGCGTGGATCTGCACGCCGCCCAGATCCAAGGTTTCTTTGATGGACCAGTGGACCACCTGTTTGCGATGCCAGTCCTGCTTGAGCACTTCCAGAAGCAGCTCGACCCCAGCACTTTGACCGTGGTGAGCCCCGACATGGGTCGTGTGCGGGTGGCAGACATTTGGAGCGACAAGCTGGGTGCTCCCCTGGCCATCATCCACAAGCGCCGAGACCCGAAGGTTCCGAACCAGGTTTCTGTCCACGAAATAGTGGGGGACGTAGAGGGTCGCGTCTGTTTGCTGGTGGATGACCTGATCGACACGGGACGGACGATTGCCAAGGCTGCCGAAGCGCTCAAGGCCAACGGCGCCACCGGGGTTGTCGTCGCTGCCACCCACGCCGTGTTCTCTGACCCCGCTGTTGAGGTTCTACAGTCGGACTTCATCGACCAGGTTGTGGTGACCGACACGCTCCCTGTGAGTGCGGACAAACACTGGGACCGACTGACGGTTCTTCCGATTGCACCCCTGCTCGCTCGTGCGATTCGAGAGGTCTTCGAGGATGGCTCGGTGACCTCGATGTTTGATGGGGCCGCCTAGGTTCCTGTTAGGGGAATCAGGCGCGGCGCGCCTGGCACCACTCCCAAGTGGGCCACCAAGAACTCTTGGCCATCAAACATCACGGCGTAACAGTTCCAGCCCAGTAAGTCGGTGGGCACAAGGTCAAATGAGGCTTTTGAAGATGTAGCACCGGGGGCGTAATAGTCGACAGCAATCTGACAGGCGTAATTTGCCGTGCGCAGTTGGGTGGTCCAGGTGACGACCACTCCGGGGAGGACGAGCGCGCCAATCGCGAGGAGAACGACAAAACGCATCAGGTTTCGGCGCCGCCTGGAATATAGCGGTCTGTCGATATCGTCGTCCAAGCTCATGTTCACCTTCTAGTCTCCCACGCCCTCTACAGTGTGGGTCGTGAGCGCACTGAGAAGAACTCTGGGCCCCTTCGGGGCTGCCGGTATTGGAGTTGCTTCCATGGTGGGGGCTGGAGCCTTCTATGTCTGGGCTCCTGCTGCGGCGCTTGCCGGCTCGCTGATGTGGGTGTCCCTGATCCTGGCGGGCACCATCGCTCTGCTAAACGCTGTGGTGATGGCGCAGCTCACGATTCATAACGCGGTCTCGGGCGGTGCCTATCGGTATGGGCAGAAATACGTTGGACCGCAGGCTGGTTTCCTGGCGGGCTGGTTCTTTCTGGTGGGAAAGACCGCGTCAGCGGCGGCCATTTCGGCCGTTGCTGGTCGATATCTGTGGCCAGAGAATCCGACGTTTGTCGCAGTGGCTCTGGTGACAGTCTTTGCTCTGGCCAATATTTCGGGCCTTCGCACCACGGCCGCCATCAGCATTCTGATTGCGGTGATTGTGGTGGGCTTTCTCATCACCACACTGTTCGGCGCCGCAGGCGATGTCAGAGCTTTCGCTCTCGAGGGAGAGGCATCAGCGTGGGGGATTCTCCCTGCTGCTGGATTAATCTTTTTTGCGTTCGCCGGCTATGCACGGATGGCCACCTTGGGCGAAGAGGTGAAAAACCCCGTCACCGTGTTGCCCAGAGTGATTGTCTTCACACTGCTCGGTGTGTTGGTCCTTTATGGGGCGATCGCGCTCACCTTGATCGGAACCCTGGGTCCAGAGGGTCTTGCGACGAGCGAAGCTCCCCTCGCCGATATTGCCACCGCGAGTATGGCTCCGTGGGTGATCGCGGTGGCAGCACTCGCGTCATTGGGATCGTTGGCTGCGGTCCTTGCTGGTCTCTCTCGGACGTCGATGGCGATGGCGCAGCGAGGAGACTTGCCTTCTCGCCTCGGTGTGGTGTGGGAGCGCACCTCCTCACCGGCTATTGCGGAAATCACGATGGCGCTTGGCGCCATTGTCGCGGTCATCGTGGTGGACCCGATCTGGTTGGTGGGTGCGTCCTCGAGTGCTGTGTTGAGTTACTACGCGATTGCGCACGCGGCCGCGATCAAGCAGCCCGAATCCGAGCGAATCCTCCCGGTCATCACCCCGTGGCTGGGATTGGTGGGTTGCGTGGGCCTGGTCGCGACCCTGCCCTGGCAGTCCGCGGCGACGGGTGGCGTGATTTTTGCCCTGGGCTTACTGGTCTGGGCCCTCAAGAAAAAACGAACCCTCAACCATTAGACGAAGCCCCCATTCTCAGCTAGCATTACGGGGTACTTCGGCGAGGAAGAGTTGTACA
>CAZPBS010000023.1:0-16587 GCA_964584925.1 uncultured Microbacteriaceae bacterium | reverse complement strand
CTCGAGAACATGTTGGCGTCCTCACCCTCTCTGGGGGAGACAGAAGCTCGAAATGTTCTCGGATCCTTCCTGTTCACGGGAGACGATGTTCATAAACCCGCGGGGGTGCTTTCCGGGGGTGAGAAGACTCGATTGTCGCTTGCCACCCTCGTCGTCTCAAAAGCTAATGTTCTACTTCTTGATGAGCCCACCAACAACCTCGACCCGGCCAGCCGCGAAGAAATTCTTGATGCACTGGCCCATTTTTCCGGTGCGGTTGTCCTGGTAAGCCACGACGATGGAGCTGTGTTGGCGCTGAACCCCGAACGAGTGTTGATCATGCCCGACGGCGTTGAGGATCATTGGAGTGAGGAATACCAGGAGTTGATCGAACTCGCCTAGCGAGCGACTCCATCGAGAAGCGCATCCTCTTCCTCGTCATCCCGGGAGGATTTTCTCGATACATCTTCTCCGCGATGAACCCGGACCTCCTGCCTCAACATGTACCAGAGGCCGCCAAACGCCATTGCAGCGAAGAGGTACCACTGGAAGGTGTAACTCAGGTGGGGGCCTTCATCGAGTTCGGGACGAAGCGTCGGCAATGGCACGTTAGTGGGCTGAGGGTTCTCCTGGGCCAGCGCAAGGAAGAAGTCTTCACGGATATTGACAGACGTCATTTCTTGGAGCGAGACCAAGTGGATGCTCGCAATCTGCCCTTCTGGAGCACCGCGACCACGCAGGAGGGGTTCTGTCGGTTTGATCCGTGCCACCAGCTGAATGGTCCCAGCGGGAGGCGGGGGAACTTGATCAGGAGAATCTTGAGATTCCCCAGTCGACACCCATCCGCGATTCACCATCACGCTGAAGTCTTCGGTCACGAAGGGGACCAGAACCTCAAAACCGACTGAACCCAAACGTGGCCGTGTTCTGACCAACACCTCTTCCTCGGGGAGGTAACGCCCCGAGAGCGTGACGGGGATCCACTCGAGCGTGTGTGCGTCAAGTGCTTCGGTCCCGATCACTGAGGCGACAGGAACCGGCTCTCGGTCATAGTTGTTGTCCACCTTCTCGATGGCGGCCACCGCTTGGCCTCGGCGATCCCATTGCCACATGCCGAACAACGACGCCACAACAGCAAACGCGACGGTGAGGGCCAGATAACCCAGCCACCGACGAGTCAGTAAAAGGCGAAGCATTTATGCGTCCTCCGAGTCGCGTGGAACCGAAGAAACGGGAAACCCCTTCTGGGATAGGTAGGCCTCGAAATAGTCACGGTGCTCTGAACACGCGAGCCAGACCTTCTCGCGCTCGGGGCCATGGATCCGAGGGTTCCGCCAGAGGATATTCCAGTCAGGTTCCGCAGTGCAGGCCGTTCGTGAGCAGCGCAGAGTGGGCGTCTCCGCCCCCGGAATGATCACGACCGCTGGAATGGAACGAGAGATCCCGGTCGGAGTGGCTCACCCGCTCGAGGTCTCTTCGCAACCGAATTTGCGCTCACAACGGCAAAGTATGGCAGGAAGATCGCTCCGAGAGCCGGGAGCAGGAGCCACCAGCCCTGGACAAAGAAACACGCGGCGATGCAAGCGAGTCTGATGCCCATCGCAACGGTGTACCGCACCATTCGGGCACGTCGCTCCGAATCAGGGGAGTCCTGCAAGCTCGTGACGGTGTGAGTCTGAGTCATGGTGTGACCTATCGTAAGCCCCCAACCTGCCAATAAGCTTGAGGATTATGACCACCCCACGTACAGTTCTTGTCACCGGCGGTAATCGCGGAATCGGACATGCCATCGCCTCGCGTTTTGTTACGGAGGGTCATCGCGTTGCTGTGACCGCACGACATGGTTCGGGACCCGCAGGTTCTCTGACCGTTGTTGCCGATGTCACGGATGGCGAATCTTTGGATGTCGCTATCGCCCAGGTAGAAGCGGAACTGGGTCCGATTGAGGTGCTCGTTGCCAACGCCGGGATTACCAAGGACACGCTCCTGATGCGAATGTCGGACGGGGACTTTGAGGACGTCATCAATACAAACCTGGTGGGCGTTTTCAAAGTGGTCAAACGCTGCATCACGTCCATGATCAAGGCGAAACGTGGACGCATCATCCTGATTTCCAGCGTCGTTGGCCTCTACGGTTCACCGGGGCAGGTCAATTACGCCTCGTCTAAATCTGCGTTGATTGGGTTCGCCAGGTCGGTCACACGAGAGCTCGGCTCCCGCGGTATCACTGCGAACGTGGTCGCTCCAGGCTTTATCAATACTGATATGACCCGGAAGCTACCAGAGACACAACAGGAGTCTTACCTCAGCGCTATTCCCGCTGGCCGTTTTGCGGAACCTGAAGAAGTTGCTGCGGCGGTGTCGTGGCTCGCAAGCGACGATGCTGCCTACATCTCCGGTGCAGTTATTCCGGTCGATGGCGGACTAGGGATGGGCCACTAACCTCTCAGCCCAAGAACGTCGAGCACGAGCCTCAGGTCTGGCTCATCGATGCTCACATCAGCCGCCTCTTTCGCTACCGGTTTTGCCATGAAAGCAATGCCTACACCGGCTTCTTTCAGCATTTCTACGTCGTTTCCCCCATCGCCCACAGCAACAGTGTGGGCCATGTCAATGTCATGCTCGCTGGCCCATTCTCGGAGCGTCGACACCTTCATCCCTGCATCGATAACGGTTCCCACCGTTTTGCCCGTGAGACGACCCTCCCAGACCTCCAAAACGTTGGCTCGATGAAAGTCAAGATTCAAGTTCTTGGCGAGTGGATCAATCATGTGATGAAAACCGCCAGAAACGGCACCAACAAGGTGCCCGTGGGCATGGAGTTCCGAGACGAGTTCGCGTGCCCCCTCGGTCACTCTGACTTGCGCTGTCGCCGCCGCAACCGCATCAACGCTGACCCCCTCTAGAGTCGCAACCCTGCGCTTCAAAGACTCCTCAAAGTCCAGCTCTCCTCGCATCGCCGCTGCTGTGATGGCGGCCACCTGAGAGGCAACATCTTCCGACACAAAGCTAGCGAGGAGGTCAATCCCTTCGTCTCGGGTCAGCGTCGAGTCGACGTCGAGAACGACAAGTTTGCCGTGGCGGGTCACGCCGACACCACAAGCCCCTTCGCCACCACGGTTATTCCCGAGTCGGAAATGGTAAACCCGCGAGAAGCGTCAAGTTCTCGATCAACACCCACTGTGGCGCCGGGTTCCACCACAACCTCTTTATCCAAGATTGCTCGCCGCACAACGGCACCCTGGCCAATGACAACACGCTCAAACACAATGGAATCCTCGACCGTTGCTCCTGAATCAATCTTCACCCACGGACCTAGAACGCTTCGCGAGACGCTCGCACCGACCACGTAGCACCCCAACGAGACTGTGGACTCCGAGAGAGAACCCGGGTTTCCGTCCTTGTCCTGGACAAATTTCGCCGGGGGAGAGTTCCACTGTTGTGAAAATATGGGCCACTTGTCGTTGAAGAGGTTGAAAACTGGATCCTTGGAAATCAAATCTTGGTGAGCGTCATAGAAAGCGTCGATGGTTCCTACATCACGCCAATAAAAACGATCATTCGATCGGGCACCGGGTACAACATTGCGATTGAGGTCGTACACGTAGGCCTCGCCCCGCTCTACAAAGGCGGGTATCACGTCCCCGCCCATGTCATGTGCAGATTCCACATCCCGAGCATCAGCTCGGACAGCCTCCACCAGTGCGCTCGTCGTAAAGACGTAGTTACCCATCGAAGCAAGAACCTCATCGGGGGAGTCTTTCAACCCGTCGATAGAGTGCGGCTTTTCGATAAAGTCACGAATCAGGGTGGGATCCTCAGGGTCCACCTGAATCACACCGAACTGATCAGAAAGGTCCTTGGGCTGGCGAATGCCGGCCACCGTGACCTTTGCTCCACTGGCAATATGAGCCTCGAGCATCTGCTGGAAATCCATGCGATACACGTGGTCAGCGCCGACGACCACAACGTAATCCGGTTTTTCATCTCCGATGAGATTCAAGCTTTGGAATATTGCATCAGCGGAGCCCGCAAACCAGCGCTTTCCCAGACGCTGTTGCGCGGGGACGGACGCCACGTAAGCGTTCAGCATGCCACTGAGTCGCCAGGTTTGAGACACATGACGATCGAGCGAATGCGATTTGTACTGAGTCAGGACAACAATCTGACGAAGCGCCGAGTTAATGAGGTTCGAGATAGCGAAATCAATGAGCCGGTAGTGACCAGCAAAAGGAACAGCGGGCTTTGCTCGATCCGCAGTGAGGGGCATCAGTCGTTTGCCCTCGCCCCCGGCGAGAACAATTCCGAACACTTTTGGTGCCGTCACCCCTCCAGCGTAGCCGATGCCTTCCCCTCAAAATGAGCGATGGGGGTGGAGTAGGCTTGGTCGATATGTCAGAGGTTGCCGCGTTCTCATCCGTAAGTTTTGTGCGGGATCAACGCCCTATCCTCCAGGACATTTCCTGGGTCATAGATTCTCGAGAGCGATGGGTCATCGTGGGACCCAACGGAGCGGGCAAGACCACTCTGCTCAGCATGTTGGCTTCGCTCACCTATCCCTCCTCTGGCGCTGTCACTGTTCTCGGTGAAACCTTGGGAAAAACTGACGTCTTTGAACTTCGACCTCGGGTTGGATATGCCTCCAGCGATATGACAAACCGGATTCCCCACAACGAGACCGTTCTGGACAGTGTCCTTACAGCCGCCTATGGCGTTACCGGACGGTGGAGGGAAGACTATGAGGACATCGACACACGTCGCGCTTTGCGAGTCCTAAGTGAGTGGCGCCTGGATGAACTGGCAGAGAGCACTATTCGAACGCTTTCTGATGGAGAAAAGAAGCGCGTCCAGATCGCGCGCGCAGTGATGACGGATCCAGAGCTTCTCCTTCTCGATGAACCGGCAGGGAGCCTCGACGTTGGCGCGAGGGAAGACGTCATCGAGATGTTGGACCACTTCGCTAGCGACCCGGGCTCACCGGCCATGGTGATGGTCACGCATCATGTCGAAGAGATTCCCACGGGTTTCACGCATTTATTGGTGATCGCGGGCGGTCGCGCGATTGCGAAGGGCCCCATTGCTGACACGCTCACCGGGGATGTTTTGAGTGAAGCGTTCGGTCGACCCCTCTCGGTCACACATAACAATGGCCGTTATCAGGCCACCGCTCTCTGATTTTCCTGGTAAAGTAGCGCTTTGGCCGGAGGCGTACTCCCGGCATTCGACTTAACTAAGGATTTACAGGTCATGAGAGCTGACATTCACCCCACCTACGTTCCTGTGGTCTTCCGCGACCTGACTTCGGGGGAGAGCTTTCTTACCCGGTCTACCGCGACCAGCGAGAAAACAGTCGAATGGGAGGATGGCAACACCTACCCCGTGATTGATGTCGAAATTTCGAGCGCCTCGCACCCCTTCTACACCGGTAAGCAGCGCATCCTTGACTCCGCCGGACGTGTCGAGAAGTTCAACCAGCGCTTCAAGAACTTCGGCAAGTAACTAACGACGAACGGGCCACGCTCCGCTCGCAACAAAGCTTGGGTCTCCTGACCCACGGCGAAACTTCTGGTAATTCTCTGCCCAGGCGTGCGCCCACTCGATTTGCTGGTCGTGTAGCCACTGCGCATCACCTGTGAGTGTTTCTGCGTGTTGCCGGAGAATTGCTTGCGCAACTCTCCCCGCTGCAATAGCGTCAGCATCCGCCCGGTGAGAGTCATCGAGGGCCACGAGGTAATGTGCTGCAGCCATTCCCAAGGTTCTTTTCCCTTTTCTATAGGTATCGACGGCGCGATCGATCACGAGAGGATCAATGATGGGTCGCGGATCAAGCAGGGGAGCGATGTCGTATCGCACCATTTCGTGATGAAGTATCGAAAAGTCATATACGGCGTTATACGCCACCACAGGGAGCCCCGAGGCCAGATATCCCCCCACTGTGTCGCCAATCTCCCGGACGACGTCAGGGGCACTCCGACCTTGCTCGCGCGCCATCTCTGTCGTCACACCATGGACAGCGGCAGCCTGCTCGGGGATGTCCACGCCAGGGTCAGCAAGCCAACTGTGGGACTCCTGGACCTCGCCGTCTGGGCCGATGATGCCGAGGAAACAGGTGACAATCCGAGCGTGTCGGGTGTCCAAGCCGGTTGTCTCAGTATCGAAAACCGCCAAGGTGTCGCTCCAGTGGGTCATATCCAGGAGCTTATGCCACCGACTGTTTGACCCCCGCGAGCGACAGCCAGTAGAAGCTCTGAGCCGGAAGTGTCAGCGTCACATGGCCCTGTTCGGTGGGCGCCGGGAACGAAGCACCACCCATGACGTCCGTCACGCGGTTCGCGCGAAACTCCTCAGGGAGCTGCAAGTCGACGGAAATGGGGTGATGTGCAAACGAATACACACACAACATCGTCTCGGGGCGCTCACCTGGCCTACAGTCTTCGGACTGCATATCCCGAATGAAAGCTAGCGCTGAAGGGTTGTCGGTGGGCACCACCCTCAAGGATCCAACCCCCAGCACTGGGTGCTCCTTCCTCAAGTGGACAAGGTTGCGAACCCAGTGCAACAGAGAGGCCTGTTGAGCAAGCTGAGTCTCAACGTTAGAGAACGCATAGTTATACACGAGCGACTGCACCACCGGAAGGTAGAGCTTTCCAGGATCGGCAGCGGAGAACCCGGCATTGCGGTCGGGGGTCCATTGCATGGGGGTTCTGGAACTATCGCGGTCCTCCAGCCAGATGTTGTCGCCCATGCCGATTTCATCCCCGTAGTAGAGGAAAGGGCTGCCGGGCAGCGACAACAAAAGCCCATGAGCGAGCTCAAGCTCTTTGCGCGAATTGTCGAGAAGTGTCGCAAGCCTGCGCCTGATACCGACGTTGACCCTCATCCGAGGGTCGTAGGCATACCATCCGTAAAGGGCTTGCTTTTCCTCCTCGGTCACCATTTCCAGCGTGAGCTCGTCATGGTTTCGCAAGAAAACACCCCACGCAGCGCCCTCTGGCACCTCCGTGGTTTCGGAGAGCACCTCGTTCAGGCTTGCGGTCTGCTGTGATCTCAGGGCATAGAAGATGCGCGGCATGATGGGAAAGTCAAAGGCCATATGGCACTCAGGCTCTTCGTTGGTTCCCAGATAGGCGGCCACTTCTTTGGGCCACTGGTTCGCTTCGGCGATCAGCACACGACCTGGAAACTCATCGTCCAGAAACGAGCGGAATTTCTTCAAGAACTCGTGTGTCTCCGGTTCGCTCTCACCGGAACCCTCATCGGACTCGTAGAGGTAGGGAATCGCGTCGAGGCGGAAACCATCAACACCCATGGCCAACCAGAAGCGTGCAATATCGCGAACCTCGTCGTGAACCCTCGGGTTGTGATAGTTCAGGTCTGGTTGGTGGGAAAAGAAGCGGTGGAAATAGAACTGACGGCGTTCAGAATCGAACGCCCAGTTTGAGGTCTCTGTGTCCGTGAAAATGACCCGAATTTGTTGGCGAATCTGATCGGTATCCGACCAGACGTAATAGTCCCCATAGGGACCCTCGGGGTTGGAGCGAGACTCCTGGAACCATTCGTGGTCAACGGAGGTGTGGTTGAGGGGAAGGTCCATCAACACCCGCATATTGCGAGAATGTGCCTGCGCGACGAGCTCCTGGAAGTCTTCAATTGTCCCGAACTCTGGCAACACCTGACGGAAGTCTGCGACGTCATAACCACCGTCTTTCAAGGGCGATGAGTAAAACGGGGGGAGCCACAAGGCGTCAATGCCCAACCATTCCAAGTAGTCAAGCTTGCTGATCAGCCCCGGAATATCACCCACGCCATCACCGTCGGAATCGTAGAACGACCGAACCATAACCTCATAGAAGACAGCTCGGCGATACCACTGAGGGTCGTGATCAAGCCCACGATGGGCGTAGGGAAGCCGAAAATCCATGAACCAAGCTCTCTAAGTTACCGGGAGAACTCTAGCGTGAGACAACTCCTGCAGCCGTTGCGGGGACAGAGCAAACACTGCCGTGGCGCTACCCGCCGCCGCCCACACCTCCTCGAGAGCGAAAAAGTCCTCGTCCATCACGGTTTCCAGCGGTTGAGGGTGTCCGAAAGGTGGTACCCCACCGATACTGAAACCCGTCGCAGACTTCACCACATCCGCATCGGCTTTGTGCAGCACCCGACGAAGACGATCACCCAAAGCTTCTGCGTTGACGCGGTTGGGACCCGATACGAGGACCAACAAAGGTCTGTCGTCAGCGATAAAAACCAACGACTTCACGATGGCCTCGACTGGGGCTCCGACCGCATCCGCAGCTTCCTGGGCTGTGTGTGTGCTGTGGGTGTGCTCGACAATGGTCAGATCAAGATGAAGGGTCTGCGCGCGAAACCGCTCCACGCCTTTAGCCACGGGCGCGCTCTCTGGCTTCTGCCGGATTCTGGTCGATAAATTCGTCATCCGCCAATTCATGGGAGAGAACTTCCATGGGATCATCAAATGCCACCAGCTCCAGTGACCCGGCCACGTGGGAGAAACTATGGACGGAGCAGTTGGTGATGGGTTCTGAATATTCGCCAGGAGCAGCGTAGTCAACGACACACCGTATGACCGCGCCGTGCGCCACAGCGAGGATGTCCGCCTCAGGGTGGCGAATGGCAAGGTCGTGGAGTGTTCGGACCACGCGCTTGGTTACGTCAGCGCGATCCTCCCGACCGGGTATCTCCGTGCCAGGTGGATACAACGTGTCAAGCTCCAGCCCGCTCGACCCCTCCGCTTCACCGTAGTTCCGCTCGACGAGGTCCTGAATGACCAGTGGGGCAGGCATTCCAAGTTTCCTCGCGACAATCTGAGCTGTCTCGAGAGCACGGGATAGGGGACTGGAGACAATCAAGTCGAAGCGATGCTTCGAGAGAATGTCGCCCAACGCCGCGGCTTGCGACCGGCCCGTATCGTTCAGGGGAATGTCGCTAATTCCTTGAATCTTCCGCAGACGGTTCCATTCGGTCTCGCCGTGTCGAACAAGGAAAAAACGAGTCATGGAGTTCCTAGAAGCCTGGGTCGATTACTTTACAAGCCAAGACCCTCGACGATTGCGCCAAGGGTCTCAGACGTTCCACCCTCAATCCTAACGGTTGCCATGCGGTCAGCTTTCGTGGGTCCGCGATTGATGATGACAATAGGAATCTTTCGCTTGTGGGCCATACTCACCAACCGCATACCTGTGTTGACCACAAGGGATGACCCCGCAACAACGAGAGCATCGGACCGAGCCAGGAGACCTGCAGCCTGTTCAAAAACTGAGGGCGGCACAAACTCACCAAAGAAAATCACCTCAGGCTTGAGTACGCCCTCACACGTGTCACACCGAGGAACCACAAAATCGTCCGTGACGGCAACGTCAACGTCACCATCCGGTCGGATATGTCCGCCAAGGTCCGTGCTCGCAATCCACGGGTTGAGGCGGTCGATCGCGCCGGCAATTGCACCCCTGGTAAAGGACTGCCCGCAATGAACACACCGAACTTTATCGAGTCGGCCGTGAAGGTCAACCACACGCAAAGATCCAGCTTTGTGATGCAAAGCATCGACATTTTGGGTGACAACGCCAGAAAAGGCTGAGGACGCTTCCGCGGCAGCAATAGCCCGATGGCCCTGATTCGGGGTCGCACTGGCAAATCTGCCCCATCCAAGGTGGGAACCGAGCCAATATCTTTGGCGATGCCGGTGAGACTCCATGAACTTTTGGTACGTCATGGGGTGCGCTTTAGGCGCACCCTCCCCGCGATAGTCGGGAATCCCGGAGTCGGTCGAGACCCCAGCGCCTGTCAAGACGGCTGCGCGACGCCCACGAAGCGTGCTGATGGCCTGTTCAATCATCTCGGTGGACGTGGTGGGAGCGAGCGGCACAGTTGTCACCGTGATAGCTCCCTTCCTCGCCAGGTTCTACTCTGGAGACTAACCCCGCTTTTTTACGGTTATGTTTCCAACCTCTGAGAGAGAAACCCTCTGTGCCCATCATTCATTCCCTTGAGCAGGCAACGGACGAGAGGTTGGCCCACTATCGCGATCTCACCGATGTAGCACTGCGCTCAAAGAGGGAACCAGCAGAGGGCATCTACATCGCGGAATCGCTCAAGGTTCTCGAGCGTTCTCTCATGGCCGGCCATCGACCTCTCTCGGCCCTGACCACTCAGCAGTGGTTGGGGCGCTTGGAGGAACTCTGCGAGCGATATTCCGAGCTCTGCGCGGATCTCCCGATATACCTCGGGCGCGACAGCGTTCTCGAGAGCATCACTGGTTTCCACGTCCATCGTGGGACGCTCGCCAGCATTGCTCGGCCGGCACTTCCTACCGTTTCAGACCTGATTCAAGACTGTCGGCGGGTCGTGATTCTGGAGAACATTGTCGACCACACGAACGTGGGTGCCATTTTTCGATCGGTAGCGGGCATTGGGGCCGACGCCGTGATTGTGTCGGAATCGTGTGCTGACCCCTTGTACCGGCGAAGCGTCAGGGTGTCCATGGGAACGGTCATGCAAGTTCCGTGGACTCGTGCCGGGTCGTGGTCGGAATTGGTCTCAGATCTCACAGGGTCAGGCTTTGAGTTAGCGGCTCTTGCCCTCACACCAGAGGCGACCCCCTTGGATGATTTTGCCAAAAACCCCCCGAAACGCCTCGCGCTCATGCTCGGCACTGAGGGAGAGGGGCTTTCCGCTGAGGCGCTTCGAAGCGCTGACCATGTTGTGTCTATCCCCATGAAAGGCTCGGTTGACTCGCTGAATGTCGCTGCGGCGAGCGCCGTGGCTCTGTGGGCACTGCGCTAGCGAAAATTCCTGGCGGAATCGGGGACGAGTACCTCCAAGGTCTCCACACCGTCAGCCACAATGGAGACAACCCCCTCGGGGCTTCTCTCTAATAAGCCACGCACAATAAGCGCTGAAGCATCTCGGAGAACCAGTCGATGGCGCTTCCAGAAGCCCACTCCACAAATCACGTTGACCAATCCTGTCTCGTCTTCCACATTGAGAAACGTCACCCCCCTGGCAGTTGCCGGTCTCTGCCGATGAGTCACCAGTCCCGCAACCCACACCCGAGAACCCACCTCCCTCGTTGCCATATCGGACACAGTGAAAACTCCCTGCGCACCCAGCCATCCACGGAGATAGCGAAGCGGATGATCCCCAGGCGAAGTGCCGGTGAATACTCGATCAGCGACCATAATCTCCTGCTCACTCATCGGAGGAAATAGCGGCAGCGGGGGAGGAGTGCTGGTGTGAGGGAGGTGTTGGGGGTGCTCTTGTGCCAAATATCCCGCTGACCATAACGCCTCGCGCCGAGTGAGAGATAAGTCCTCCAGGGCGCCAGAACTCGCGAGTGCTTCAATCTGACGAGAATTCAAACCCACCCTTCTCGCGCAGTCCGTAGCGTCCAGGAAGGGCCCGCTCTCACGACGCTCGTCGACAATCCGCTGGGCGGTCTCCGCGCCTATACCGGTGACGCTAGCGAGACCCAGGCGAGTAGCAAGCTCACCGTCTCGACGGTGAGTGATGGTGGGGTCTTCCTGGTCGGAATCGAACACCGCAGAAGGTGTCGGTTGCTCGTAATGGCGGCATTGATCCAGCCCCGTGGGGGATGCAGTCTTTCCCGAAACTGGCTCTACTGAGGCAAACACGTCGGAATATTGCACCGACGGTTTCCTCACCTCTACTCCGTGGCGCTCCGCATCAGACACCAGAGAAGCAGGGGAGTAGAACCCCATTGGCCACGCTCTCAGCAGTCCCGCGAGAAAGACAGCGGGGTAGTGAAGTTTGAGCCAGGCACTGGCGTAGACCAAGAGCGCGAAGCTCAGTGAGTGGCTCTCCGCAAAACCGAAGCTCGCGAACGCTTGAATCATCGCGTAAATCCTGTCCGAGGTCGCCTGATCAAGACCGTGCGAGGCCATGCCGGCATAGAGGGTTTCGCGCAGTGATTCAATTCGTTCCAGACCACGTTTTGATCCCATAGCGCGCCGCAACAGGTCAGCGTCTTCTCCCGTGCACCCGCCCACGGTCATGGCAATCTGCATGAGTTGTTCCTGGAAGATGGGAACACCCAGGGTGCGCTCTAAACAGCTCTCCAGGAGCGGGTGAGGGTATTGCACCGGCTCTTTTCCCGCTTTCCGTTTCACAAAAGGATGGACTGCTCCTCCTTGGATGGGGCCTGGCCGCACCATCGCAATCTGAATAGCGAGGTCATAAAACCTCCTCGGTTGCAGCCTCGGCAAGAGAGCCATCTGAGCTCGTGATTCAACCTGGAAGACACCAATGGAATCAGCCCGACAGAGCATGTCGTAGACGCCCTGCTCATCACGGGGAATGGTGTCGAGCTCCCACTTCTCACCCAGGTTCTCCTCGACGAGGTCAAAAGTGTCCCTAATGGCTTCCAGAATTCCCAGCCCCAAGAGGTCAAACTTGACCAAGCCCATCCACTCGCAATCGTCTTTGTCCCACTGCAGGACAGTTCTTTTCTCTCTCCGCGCTGGCTCAATAGGCACCACCTCGGATACCGGCCGATCGGTGAGCACCATTCCTCCAGAATGGATTCCCAGATGGCGCGGCAGAGTCAGGGTGCGCAGTGCAAGTGCTGTGACATCGGGAGGAATCGAATGCGATTCACTCTCTCGGAGTGCCCCCGATCTCTCCACTTGACGGGAGAAAGCGTTCTGCTGACCGGGGCTGTAACCCAGAGCACGCGCCATGTCTCGTACCGCGCTCTTGGCTTTATATTCAATGACTGTCGCAACCTGAGCCGCTTGGGTCCTGCCATAGCGCTCATAGACGTACTGAATAACTTCCTCGCGCCGTCGTGATTCGAAGTCAACATCAATGTCGGGCTCTTCATCACGCAGTGCTGAAAGAAATCGCTCGAAAGGCAGGTTGTAGTAAATCGAATCAACAGCGGTGATGTCCAACAAAAAACACACAGCCGAGTTCGCCGCCGAACCACGCCCCTGACACAAAATCCCTCGGGACCTGGCAAAGGCGACAATGTCGTGGACGATGAGAAAGTAACCCGCAAAATCTTTGCGTTCAATCAGATCAAGTTCGCGCTCAATTCTCTGCCTTACCTCGGTCGTGGCACCGGGATATTTGCGGGGAATGGCGTCCTCAATCAACTTCCTGAGGTAGCTGATGGTGGTGTGCCCTTCTGGGCATAACGTGCGGGGCAGACCGGGCTTGACCTTCTTCAGCGAAAAACTCAGATCGCGAGCAATGTTCGCACTGCGCAGAACAGCATCGCGGTATTGGGGGAACCGCCTCAGTTGCTCACTCCCCGAGCGCAAATACGCACTGGGAGAGGAAGGAAGCCAGCCAGCCAAAGACTCCATACTGCCTCGCGCCCGAACAGCCGCCATCGCTTGCGCAAGATCCGCTTCGCGTGGTGTCGCATAGTGCACAAGACCCGTCACCACCGTCGGGAGAGTGTGGCGAAGAGCGAGAGAGACCAGAAAGTCGTTGTGCACACTATCCAGGGGATGTTGATGGTCAAAGAGCTCCACCACAACGTTCTCAGGACCAAACCTCTCCACCAGGGAGAGCAGAGCTTTCTCGCTACGCTCCTGTTCCGCCTGCGAGGGAGCCCTGTGCGGGGACAGGGGAGCGCGAAGGGGGCCTTTCCTGCACCCGGTCAAAATCAGCCATCGATCACGACCCATGTCCGCGAGAGTGTCCAGGTCGCACTCCAGAATTCCTTTTTCTCCTGACGCTAAATGCGCCTGGGTGAGAGCCTGAGACAGCGTGTGGTACCCCTCCTCGCCTCGCGCTAGGACCAGAAGGTGCTCTCCTGGTGGGTCTTCAACATCTGTTCGAGCGCTCTTCGATTCGAGAGTGAATTCTGCTCCAAAGACCGTAGGCATCTGATGAAGAGCGGCCGCTTCGGCAAAACGGACAGCACCGTAGAGCCCGTTGTGATCGGTGATTGCAAGGCCACGCAGGCCCAAGCTTCGCCCTGTTTCGACAAGCTTTTCTGGTGAGGACACCCCGTCCAAGAAGCTGAAACTACTGTGCAGGTGTAACTCGGCATACTCAATGGGATCTTCGAAAGACTCAGTGTTCTGGGGAGGCTGATACGGGGCTCGATGCGAAGACCAGGCTGGTGAATCTCCAGCATCAGCACCTACGGGGGGAGAGCTACCTGGACGGGAGGCCTCCCGCAGTTGCCTTTCGTGTTCAGACCACGAAATAGGGGGGTTATGCCACCCCATCAGTCATACCGTGCCTCAAGAGACCACGCCTGGTTACACAACGACACCAACCAGCCCATTCCCTGGTCATCGACTACTTGCAAGCGATGGACAAAGCGACTTCTCGCGGGATCCCACCACCTCTCCCAGACTGGCCACGGCCCAGCCCATGAGGTGACTTTCACTCGTCGGGCACCAGAGACAAGCCACGCTGGAGAACTCGAGAGCTCTGCACGCGCAGACACTGATACCTCGTCACCATCCAGACCCAGCACAGAGACCTCTCGAGGAGTGGAAAAAATCGTCGCCGGAAGGGGACTGGGAAGGGAGCCGGGAAGAGGTCCTGAGGCCTCCTGGCTCTCGTAATCACCCCACGCTGTGAGCACCTGGGTGTCCGAAGGTAACCGTCCTCTACGAGATGTCCCGGTCACGACACCGTGCGCTCCGACAAGTCCCTGGACCCGCGAGAGAACATGATGAACCCGAGAGTCAGGGCCAGCACCCCACAAACCTGGCTCATGAGAAGCAATATCTTCGGGGTCCAGTGCTTCATATTCCACCCAGCTGATGGCGGGAGAAACTTCTCGCTCGACATTCTGAGCATCCCGGAACGCTTGCTCTAGCTGCCAGCGAACGCGATCAACAAGATCCGCGGCCTGGAAAAAACGTGGGTGGTTCCAGATTCTTGAGTGCTCAAGACCATCGTCATATCCCACCGTGATGCGCAGTCGAGTAATCACCACACCTGCACCGCGCAATCTGGTCTCATACTCTTGCGTTCGAGCTTTCAGACCAAACGCCACTTGCTCCACGAGGGTGCACGACTCCGGTAACTCCATACGTTCACGAGTGTCCTGGGGGGCGTCGCGAACGAGAAGGGGAGCGCCTGACTGACCGGTAGCCAGATGAAATAATCGCTCACCCGGTACCCCCAGCCGTTCACGGATGGCGTCGAGGCCCAGACCCACAAAATCGCCCAGGGTATGCAACCCCAGTCGCTGCAACAACGAGACCGTGTCGGCATCACCCAAAACATCGAGAGGCATCTCAGAGAGAAAAAGTTGCTGCTCTCCAGGCTCCACCCTGCGTAGTGGATACCGAGCGCTCGTGCTCTGAGCGGCAGTAACCGCGGTGAACAGATCATCAGCAATACCGATGCGGCCCTCGGCCAGAGGCTCGCTACGAACAAGAGCATCCACCAGCATTCGACTGGCTGCTTCTTCACTGCCATAGAAACGCTCGAGACCACGGGCTCCAAAAGCCACCAGACCGGGGCCGAGAACAGCGTGCTGAGGAACATACTCCGCGAGCTCTATGAGAACTCGATCAAAAGCTGCACGATCACGATGCTCATCCTGGGGAATGAGGACAAGTGCGGGAAGCAGGGTGTGAGCTTCGCGACGTTTCATACCGGGACGCACGCCCGCAGCCGTAGCGTCGAGAGAGCATTCCACCACCACACCGCTATGTATCAAGGCAAGGGGCTCTCCCGGGGACGCCTCCGCGCAGGAGTCATCGCGATAAGCCGCCACCACAGGCCATCGGGGACACCACAGCACGATGCTTCTGGTCATGGCCTACCCCGCTTTCCTGTGGTGGGCAATATCAATCACCGGAGCGAGCGGGGATGCTTCGCGCATACCTGTGTGGTCAATGACCACGTCGCACACCCGCGTGGTGTGCCCTGATCGAGGAGTCGCGCTAATACGCACTGAGTGTTCCTGGAGCAGACCTCGACCAGCGCCGACCCCATCCCATCGATGCTCCGCCGTGAGCGTGGCATCCACACGGGGCCATCCCGATCGCACCAAAAGCGTGGACTGCCTCTCTCGTAAACGCCCATACAGAGTGGAGAGCGAACGCTCACTCGGCGGAGAGAAAGATCCCAGAGCGCACACTCCCACGACATCAAGGAGAGTCCCGAGAACAGCCATCCACTGCGCACCGGGGGAGGGCACAAGAACAAGACGGTCCACATTGACACCGAGTTCTTCTGCTGCAGCAAGCCCCAGATCGGGCATCCCCACCACTGCACACCATGTCCCTTTCTGAGTGGGTTCGGCCAACAAAGACCACAGAAGCGATGCCGAAGAATCCAAAGAATAGACAGCGCCCGTCAGCAGACCACCCTGAGGGAAAAGGTTGGTCAGAGCATCGTGAACCGGGAACACCCGAGGAGTCGCTGTGGTGTTCTCCATCGCCGCAATGCGGTGGCGCAAGGCTTCGACATCAGCGCGAGTCGGCTCGTGCTGATCGACGATGAGAGCGGGGGACATAGAGCTATATTCGAACATTTGTTCGATTGTGTCAACATCCACCGACAGACACAGAAAAACAGGGCCTTTCACCGTAGTGAAAGACCCTGTCGTCGCGTGCGCGAGGGGGGACTTGAACCCCCACGCCCTAA
>CAZPBS010000022.1:2117-17853 GCA_964584925.1 uncultured Microbacteriaceae bacterium | reverse complement strand
CGCCCGGTTACATTCCGAACCCGGAAGCTAAGACCTTCAGCGCCGATGGTACTGCAGGGGGGACCCTGTGGGAGAGTAGGACACCGCCGGACTTCTTTGTGAAATGGCCACCCGCTAGGGTGGCCATTTTGCGTTAACGAGGAAGACTTCATGACTGAGAACGATAAGCGACCAGCTTCTGGAGATCGTCGACCCCGGAAACCCGGGGCTGGACGCCCTTCTGGTCCTGGTAGGCCCAAGTCCGGAGCACCCAGATCAGGAGCTCCCCGATCGGGTGCGCCTAAGTCCGGTGCTCCACGGTCTTCTACCCCGCGTGATGGTGAAGGACGCAACACGCCTCGAACAGGCGGTCAACGTCGTGACGATGCGACCAGGGAAGGCGGACGACCGAGACGCGATGATGCTCCTCGAGGCTCCAGACCATTCAGTGCTGAGCGTGGTGGTCGCCCGGGCGCTCCGAGAAAACCCTTTGGAGACAGGAGAGAGGCTCGTCCGCCCCGCGATGATGATCGCGAGAATGCGCCACGTCATGATGATCCTGCAGTTGATGAGGACGCGACACCGAGCGAGCTCGATAGGTCAGCGTGGCGTGAACTGAAAGCGCTCACCAAAGAAAACGCAGAATGGGTCGCCGGCCACCTAGTGATGGCATCTCGAGTCGTGGATGAGGACCCCGAGCGCGCGCACAAGCATGCTCTCGCTGCCTCGAGGAGAGCAGGCCGCATCCCGGTGGTTCGCGAGACAGTGGGAATCACCGCCTATTTGCTGGGCGATTTCGCTCTGGCACTGCGGGAGCTTCGCACCTATCGCAGGCTTTCCGGCAGCAACGACCAGGTGCCGATGATGGTGGACTGTGAGCGTGGTCTGGGCCGTCCTGAGAAGGCTCTCGAACTCGCGGGGGAAGTGAATAGGGCAGAGCTCAGCGCGCCCATCGCCGTCGAGCTCGCCATTGCGCGATCAGGAGCCCGTTTGGATTTGGGTCAGCTCGAGCTTGCCCTTCAAGAACTCGAGATCCCACAGCTCAACCCTGAGCTTGCATATTCCTACTCCCCAGCTCTCTTTGATTCATATGCAACCATCTTGAGCCTGATGGGCAAGGAGGATGAGGCAGAAAAGTGGGGACAGCTCGCGAATCGAGCAGCCCAAGCACTGGAATCTGTCGATGATGACGGTGACGACGAGGTCGTCGTGGTGGAGATGCCCCTGGAGGGTGAGGGTGACTAAAGCAACACCCTTGACCGGTGTGGGGCTCGTGCTAGCAGACCTCGATGGAGTGATCTATCAAGGACAGCGGCCCATTGATCATGCGATCGAGTCGTTGGTGAAGGCCAGAAAACACGCGAACCTTGGCTTCATCACCAACAATGCCTCCAGGACGCCTGCTTCTGTTGCTGAACAGATTGCGGAGCTGGGGATTCCTGCCACAGCCGAGGATGTTGTCACCTCACCCCAGGCGGCTGTGCGAGTTCTCACGCGATTGATAGAACCTGGTTCCCTGGTGTTGGTCGTCGGCGGTGAGGGGCTCACCAGCGAAGTGGAGAGCTCAGGTTTTCGGATCACGCGCTCTGCCGATGACGCTCCCGACGCAGTTATTCAAGGTTTTTCGCCCGAGGTGGGGTGGAGCGATTTAGCGCAAGCCTCCTTTGCTCTCCAGCGCCGACCCGAGATTCCGTGGGTAGCGACCAATACGGACTGGTCCATCCCGGTCGAAGGGGGCGTGGCTCCGGGCAATGGAGCCTTGGTCTCTGCTGTTCACCTCGCGGTGGGCAGACTCGCGACATTTGCGGGTAAACCGGAAAAAGAGATTTTTGACGTCGCTTTGGAGCGTTTTGGCTCGGTGGGTGATGCACTGATGATCGGAGACCGTCTCGACACTGACATTCTGGGTGCCAACAGAGCAGGAATTCGTTCAGCTCTGGTGTTGACGGGAATCGATACTCCCAAGACGCTCTTGGCCAGTGACGAATCTCAACGCCCCACCTACGTTGTAGAGGATCTGCGTGAGCTCCACAAGCCCTATCCCGAGATTATTCGCTCAGAGGACGCAGACGGTGTTCTGACAGTGGAGGTTGGGCGAGCGGTTGTCCGCCGGAAAGGTCACGTCATTCGCGTTGCGAGAGCGGGGCGAAAAATAGACCTCATCCGCGCTGGTGCAACGATTATTCACGATTCAGGACTCAAGATATTCGGCCTTGATGTCGATCCCCAGATATATTCGTGAGGGTGAGCATGGATTCTGAACAATGGCAGCAGCGCCTCGACGCCCTCCAAGGGCTTCCCCTGGCTGAGCGGGCCGATGCTTTGGGCGCGGTCTATGACGAACTCAAGGACATGCTCGATCATCCTGAATCTGACTAGTTTGCAGAATGAGACTCGATAGCGCTTTGGTCGCGAGAGGGCTTGTTGACTCCAGAACCAAAGCTCAACGACGCATTCGCGGTGGCGACGTCACCGTTGAGGGAATTGTGGTCACTAAGACTTCACATGAAGTCGCTGACGATATTGCTATCGAGATCAGTGGCGCACCGGACTACGTCGGGCGTGGAGCGCTGAAACTCCTGGCCGCCCTGGAGGAGTGGGATATCGACCCGAGTGGAATGCTGGCGCTCGATATCGGAGCATCCACGGGAGGATTCACCCAAGTGCTTCTGGAGCGAGGCGCCAGCCGTGTTGTGGCGATAGATGTGGGCCATGACCAACTGCATTCGCTGCTGAGAGATGACCCGCGCGTTGACTCGTTCGACGGTACCAACGTGCGCGATATCACCCGCGACTGGTGGCAGCGAGAAGTGGGTCTGATGCCTTCCCTGATTGTGTCCGATGTGAGTTTCATCTCACTCACTCAGATCATTCCCGGAGTGGTCGAGGTTCTTGGCGGGTGTGACTGGATTGCGCTCATAAAACCCCAATTCGAAGTCGGCAAAGGAGGAGTCAAGGAGGGCATCGTCACCAACCCGGAATTACGAGCTTCTGCAATGGAGTCCGTGCTGGAATGCGCAGTGACCGTTGGCCTTCAGACCAGAGGGTTGATGGCCTCTCCTATTACCGGAGAGTCGGGAAACCAGGAGTATCTGTGTTGGCTGAGTCCCACTCACGGTCGTAATCCGCCACAATGGTCAGAGCAGATACACCAACTGGCTCATTCCTAGGCTGGAGACCCTGATGGCAGCGCAAAGACACATGCTTGTCGTGGCCCACACTGGTCGCGACGACGCTCTCAGCGCGGCCATGACGGTGTGTCACCAGTTAGCCAGTGCGGGGTTGACCCCTGTCGTTGCAGCCGACCAAGCCCAAGATTTTCGGTCGCACTTCGAGGGAGACCTTCATCTTCTCGGTGAGGACGTGGCGCTTTCCGATATTGAACTCACCATTGTTCTCGGTGGCGATGGCACCATCTTGGGAGCTGCTGAGCTGACGCGTGGTTCACGTGCTCCCCTGTTAGGCATCAATCACGGTCACGTGGGGTTCCTCGCCGAGAGCGAGAAAGATGATCTTTCCTGGACGGTCCAGCAGGCTCTGGCTGGTGAATACGACGTTGAGGAGCGACTTGCGCTCGATGTCACTGTCGTGCGGGATGGTGTCGAGGTTTTTCGAAGCTTCGCGCTCAATGAAGCGGCGATGGAAAAAGCTTCTCGCGCGCGCATGATCGAAGTCGCCTTAGAGGTTGACGGTCGGCCTATTTCTGCTTTTGGAGCTGATGGGGTGGTCATGGCAACCCCGACCGGTTCCACCGCATATTCGTTCTCCGCTGGAGGACCCATTGTGTGGCCGGGTGTGGAAGCACTCTTGATGGTTCCCCTGTCGGCGCACGCTCTTTTTGCCAGACCACTCGTAGTGGGACCGGATTCTGTGATGGCGGTCGAGCTTCTCGAGCGCTCCTCAGCTCATGCAATCCTGTGGTGTGATGGTCGACGGAGCATCGACATCAGTCCTGGTTCTCGCGTTCAGGCGTCGCGGAGTGCTGAGCCTATTCGGTTGGCGCGTTTGCACCCCGGTCCGTTCACTGACCGCCTCGTGAGTAAGTTCTCGCTGCCCGTCACTGGCTGGCGCGGCCCTGAGGAGTAGCGAATCGTGATTGTCGACATCACCATCTCTGATCTCGGGGTCATCTCTCAAGCGACTCTGCCTCTCGGCCCAGGTTTGACGGTTGTCACCGGAGAAACCGGGGCCGGCAAGACGATGGTGGTGACAGCGCTGGGATTGCTGTTGGGGGCCCGGGCTGATGCCGCCCGTGTCCGTTCAGGCAGTCAGTCGAGCTGGGTGGAGGGGCGATTTTCCTTAGAACGCAGTCCCGGTGTTCGAGCCCGAGCTGAAGAACTCGGTGCTGCCATTGATGACCACGAATTGGTGCTCTCTCGTGAAGTTCAGTCGGAGGGCCGCTCTCGAGCACTAGTCGGTGGTCGAAGCGCTCCTGTCTCTGCCCTCTCGGAGCTCGCCGAAGAGCTGGTTGTTATCCATGGGCAGAGTGACCAGATCAGATTGAAATCTGAGGCAGCGCAGCGCGATGCCCTCGATCGATTCGCAGGTGATGAGCTTCGGACAGTCCTTGCTCGCTATCAGGAGGCTTTTGCCCGATACAAAGAGCTTGCCCACCGGCTGGAAGTTTTGACGACCCAAGCTGATGAGCGACGCCGGGAAGCAGAAGAGTTGCGCATTTCCCTGGCAGATATTGAGGCAGTGTCGCCAGAGCCTGGCGAGGACGACTCACTGAAAGACTCCATCACCAAGCTGTCGAACACCGAGGAGTTGCGCGCGGGAATTGCTCTCGCCGCGCAAGCCCTTGCGTCGGACGAGAGCGCGATGGATTCACTTGACGCGACAGCCCTTCTCGATAGTGCACTTCGGGCTTTAGAGAGGGTCGCAAGCTTTGACCCATCTCTGGAGGTGGTGCGGAGCCAGTTGGCTGATGCGTCTTATCAAGTCCAAGAAGTCAGCCACGCTCTTGCGGGATACGCGGCGGGCTTGGAGTCAGGAACTGGCTTATCCCTGGAGGAGAGCCATGATCGTCTGGCCGCCATCACCGGCTTGATGAGAAAATTTGGGCCGACACTCGAGGATGTTCTTTCGTATGCAGAGCGAGGCTCAGCGAGGCTACTCGAGCTAGACCAAGACGAGACCACCGTAGACGCCTTGGCGAGCGAGGTCGCGGAATCTTTGCAGAGTACCCAAGCCCTGGCATCGCAGCTGAGCGCGCTTCGCCAGTCAGCAGCAGTGCTCCTTGGTGAACAGGTCTCCCAGGAGCTTTCTGCGCTGGCCATGCCGACGGCGACTTTCCATGTGTCCGTCGAGAGTAGCTCCGAGCTGGCGGCTCACGGATCTGATCACATCAGCCTTCTGCTCTCTGCCCACCCTGGGTCTGCCCCCTTAGCGCTCGGCAAAGGAGCCTCCGGTGGTGAGTTATCTCGAGTGATGTTGGCCCTCGAGGTCGTCATCGCGGGGAATGACCCAGTTCCCACGTTCGTCTTTGATGAGGTTGACGCAGGAGTTGGGGGCGCGAGCGCTCTGGAGATTGGTCGCCGGTTGGATCGTCTCGCGCAAAACGCGCAAGTGATTGTGGTGACCCACCTCGCCCAAGTGGCGGCGTATGCGAATAACCACCTCCTCGTGGTGAAGGACACAGACGGACAGGTAACAACGTCGAGCGTTGCGGTGCTGGAGGGTGACGAGCGAGTTCGCGAGCTAGCACGAATGCTGGGGGGCATGGAGGACTCTCACACTGCCCTCTCGCACGCTAGGGAGCTCTTGGAGAAAACACATTCGGTGAGCCGTCGCTAAGTCGACCATTAAGCAGTTATTGTTGAATTCCGTGGCGGACACCTCAAAAAAGACCGAATCGGACATCACGAAACACATTTTTGTGACCGGGGGTGTTGTCTCCTCTCTGGGTAAAGGTCTTACCGCCGCGTCCCTCGGGAACTTGCTGTCGGGCCGGGGTCTGCGCGTTGTCATGCAGAAGCTTGATCCCTATCTGAACGTCGATCCTGGGACCATGAACCCCTTCCAGCACGGTGAGGTTTTCGTTACCGATGACGGGGCAGAAACAGATCTGGATATTGGCCATTACGAACGTTTCTTAGATATCAACCTCTCGCGGGCTGCAAATGTGACGACTGGCCAGGTCTATCAGGAAGTGATTGGCAAGGAGAGGCGGGGCGAGTATCTCGGCGACACTGTCCAGGTCATTCCTCACATCACCGACGAAATCAAGCGACGCATGCGTCTGCAGGCTCACGAGGAGCCCAGGCCAGATGTCATCATCACCGAAATCGGTGGCACCGTGGGAGATATTGAGAGCCAGCCGTTTATCGAGGCTGCCCGACAAGTCCGTCACGAGCTGGGCCGAGAGAATGTGTTCTTTGTCCACGTTTCCCTGGTGCCGTTCATGGGGGCGTCGGGGGAGCAAAAGACAAAGCCGACCCAACACTCTGTTGCGGCACTGCGGTCAATTGGTATCCAGCCTGATGCCCTGGTTCTGCGCAGTGACCGACCAGTGGAAAGCGCGAACCGTCGCAAAATCGCGCTGATGTGTGACGTTAATGAGGCGGCCGTCGTCAATGCGGTGGACGTAGGAAGTATTTACGACATCCCCTCGCTACTCCACAGCCAAGACCTCGACGACTACATCATCGATCACCTGAGTCTCGAAGCTGGAGAGATGGTCTGGGACGGTTGGAAGGATCTCCTGGATGCCGTTCACCACCCCCGCCATACGGTGACGATTGCTGTTGTCGGCAAGTACATCGACCTTCCTGATGCCTATCTTTCAGTCAGTGAAGCCATTCGCTCCGGCGGATTTGCTCACCAGACCAAGGTGGAGCTGAAGTGGGTGGCGAGCGACGAGTGTGAGACCCCAGCAGGCGCTGAGAAGGCCCTTTCGGATGTTGATGGAATCTGTGTTCCTGGCGGTTTTGGGATCCGAGGAATTGGGGGGAAGCTTGGCGCGCTCCGCCACGCGCGGGAAAACGCTATTCCCACTCTCGGACTGTGTTTGGGTCTGCAGTGCATGGTGATTGAGTACGCGCGAAATATCGCTGGCCTGGAGGGCGCCTCCAGTACCGAGTTTGACCCTGACGCGAAATACCCCGTGATCGCCACGATGGCCGAGCAGGTCGATATTGTCTCCGGCCAGGGTGACATGGGCGGAACTATGCGACTTGGTCTCTACGAAGCCGCCCTGCGAAAGGGCAGCATCGTTCGTAACCTCTATGGCTCCGACTCCATAACGGAGCGTCACCGCCATCGTTATGAGGTGAACAACACCTATCGAGAGCAGCTGGAAGCGGCGGGCTTGGTGTTCTCCGGAACATCACCGGATGACAGCCTCGTGGAGTTTGTGGAACTTCCCGCAGCGGTCCACCCGTTCTATGTGTCGACTCAAGCTCATCCGGAGCTTCGCTCACGGCCCAATCGAGCTCATCCGTTGTTTGCAGGCTTAGTGGGCGCAGCCCTCGAGCGACACAACTCGTCTGCGCTGTTTGCGGTTACCGATCAGGCCAGCTGATGGTTGCTCGCTTCATCCCTGAAGACGAGCCACTCTCGATTCCTGTCCTCAGCACCGAGACGGTGTATGAGGGTGCCATCTGGAACGTTGTTCGCGACACCTTCCCCTACAACGATGAGGTTCTGAGCCGGGACTATGTCGACCACACCGGGGCTGTGGCAGTTGTCGCTCTCAACGAGAGGGACGAGGTGATGATGATCCGCCAATACCGTCACTCGATTCGCACCGTGAACTGGGAAATACCTGCTGGCCTGCTGGATATCCCGGGTGAAGATCCGTTGGTCTGCGGGAAGCGGGAATTGGCCGAAGAAGCGGACCTCGAGGCTGATCATTGGGAATTCTTGACCACGTTGAATACGACACCTGGTGGGTCGAACGAGTTCATTCATATCTACGTGGCAACGGGTCTCCGCTCCCTCACCCACGATTATGTCCGCACGGGTGAAGAAGCGGACCTGGAAATGCGCTTTGTACCTTTGCGTGATGCGGTGGAAGCCGCAGTGACAGGAAAAATCCGCAATCAGATTGCTGTCACTGCACTGTTGGCGGCCTATGTCCACCGGCAATAAGGGCGCGGGGGAGAAGTCCCGAAGCGAGCTCGAGAGGTATCTCGAGCACTATGTTCGCTATCTCACTCTCGAGCGAGGGAGATCTCAGAACACGATTGCTGCCTACTCCAGGGACCTACAGGCCTATGTTCAGTACCTTCACTCACTCGGCGTCGACACCCCGAGTGCCATCAGGGCGTCTCAGGCGAGGTCGTATGTCGAAAGTCTCGAGGGCGCTGCCACCACGCTGGCGAGGAAAGTCTCCAGCATCAAGAATTTCCATCGGTACTTACTTGAGGAAAAAGTCCTCGTTGATGACGTGACTGTCGGTATTTCGCCGCCAGCGCTTCCTGCTCGTCTACCCAAGGCGTTATCGGTCAGCGAGGTTCAGACTCTCCTCGACTCGACAGTGGGAGATGACCCGCCTGCGCTGCGGGATAGAGCGCTCCTTGAGTTTCTCTATGCCACCGGTGCCCGAATCTCGGAAGCCCTTTCATTGACGATTGACGACATTGTCGACGATGACCTCCGGTGTGCTCCAGCAGTGAGAGTCACCGGGAAAGGAAACAAACAACGCATCGTCCCGGTGGGGTCCTTTGCGCGAGACGCCATGGACGCGTATCTCACGCGCTCCCGACCAGCGCTCGTGTCCGCTCGGGGTACAGCAGCAGCCATGGTGTTTGTGGGTAATCGTGGCGGAGCGCTCTCGCGACAGAATGCTTGGCTCATTTTGAGAGGCGCTGCTGAGCGTGCTCAGCTGACACAAGCTTTGTCACCGCATACCCTGCGGCACTCTTTCGCCACCCATGTTCTGGCGGGAGGGGCAGATATTCGCGTCGTGCAAGAGCTCTTGGGGCATTCTTCTGTGTCGACGACTCAGATTTACACGAAAGTCACGATTGACACCCTCCGTGAGGTGTACCAGAGTGCCCATCCACGCGCCCGTTAGTGCTTCGCTGTAGACTCTGGATATGGCGAAATCAGCGGTAAAGACGGGCCCCACCGGGCGCCCAATCCGTGATTTTGCCGAGCCACCAGCGCTTAAATCCCACGGACCGGCGCGCGTTATTTCGCTGTGTAACCAAAAAGGTGGTGTGGGAAAGACCACCACGACGATCAGCCTCGGGGGAGCCCTCGCCGAGTACGGTCGAACCGTTCTCATGGTGGACTTTGACCCCCAGGGCGCCCTCTCAGCAGGGCTCGGCGTCAATACCCATGACACCACCACGATTTATGACCTGCTCATCGGCAGAGAAAAAGACGTTCGTAAGGCTATCCAGCCGACGAAAGTCCCAGGAATTCATGTCATTCCCGCCAATATTGACCTCTCGGCGGCCGAAGTCCACCTCGTTAATGAAGTGGCGAGAGAGCAGATTCTCGCCCGGGTGTTGAAGCCCGTCCTGGATGACTATGACGTGGTGTTAATCGATTGCCAACCCTCGTTGGGGTTGCTCACGGTTAATGCCTTGACTGCGGCCCATGGCGTGTTGATTCCACTGGAGACGGAGTACTTCGCACTACGCGGAGTCGCGCTTCTGATCGACACCATCGATAAGGTCAGGGAACGCCTGAACCCCTCGATTCGCGTCGATGGCATTGTCGCGACAATGTTTGATGCGAGGACGTTGCACGCGAAAGAAGTGATGGAGCGTGTGGTCGAGGCCTTTGGGGACACCGTCATGGACACGGTGATTGGAAAGACCGTGAAGTTCCCTGATGCGTCGGTGGCCGGGGTTCCGATTACCGAATTCGCCCCCAGCCATGCCAGTGCGCAAACCTACCGCCAGCTGGCACGAGAGCTCATTGCCCGTGGCTCCATCGCCTAGCACGCTCAACCTTCCCGAGGTGGAGGGCGCCGCGGTGGGGGATGGTTTTCAAGTTTCTCTCGCCAACTTTGATGGACCGTTTGACCTTCTGCTGAGCCTCATCAGTAAGCGCCAGCTCGACATCACGGAGGTTTCCCTCGGAGCCGTCACCGATGAGTTCCTCACATATGTGAAGCACCTTGAGGGAATCGCGGGCCTCGACGCGGCGAGTGAGTTCGTCGTGGTGGCAGCCACCCTGCTGGACATGAAGATCGTGGGACTGCTTCCTCAAGGAGAGTTCGTTGACCCCGAAGATGTGGCACTCCTCGAAGCGCGAGACCTACTGTTCGCGCGATTGCTGCAGTATCGGGCGTTCAAGGACGTCTCCTCCTGGTTTGCGGAGAACTTTGAGCGCGAGTCCGGTCGTCATCCTCGTGCAGTGCGATTGGAAGACAAGTTCTTGGCATCAGCACCTGAATTACAGTGGACGCTCAGCCTTGAGGATTTCCACGCGCTCGCTGTCTTTGCGCTCGCTCCTAGAGAGATTCCGATGGTGGGGTTGGAGCACCTCCACGCCCCGTTGGTGAGTATCCGGGAGCAAGCCGCTCATGTTGTGGCACTTCTCAAGAGTGGCAAACCGGTCAGCTTTCGCTCCCTGATTGCCGGTGTGCAGGAACGGGGCGTTATTGTCGCCAGATTCTTGGCCGTGCTGGAGCTCTATCGCGAGTCAGCCATCACCTTTCACCAACTCGAGCCTTTGGGGGAGCTAACTCTCCAGTGGGTCGCGAACGATTTCACAGATGATTCTCTTGCCCACTTGGGCGAAGAGTGGGGAGGCGAGGACCGTGTCAATGACTGAGGTGACGAGAGATCTGCTGCGTGAGCTGGAAGCAATCCTGATGGTCGCAGACGAGCCCCAAAGTGTTGTGGCGCTGGCAAGTGCGCTGGACGTTCCTCTCGCTGAGGTGAAAGAAGCAATCCACGCTCTGGTGGCGGATTACAACGGCGACTCTGGTGGTCCCCAGCGTGGTTTCGAACTGAGAGAAGTTGGCGGCGGATGGCGCATGTATGTGCGGGATACCTATGACTATGCGGTCAAGAAACTTATTCAGGACCAAGTTCCTGCGAAGCTCTCCCAAGCGGCACTGGAGACCCTGGCGGTGATTGCCTACAAGCAACCCGTGACCCGAGGGCACGTCTCCGCCATTCGCGCGGTGAACGTCGATACGGTGATTCGTACACTGCTCGGTCGTGGGCTCATCCAGGAATCACACACGGATTCAGAGACGGGCGCAATCTTCTACGAGACGACTCCGATGCTTCTCCAGGAACTCGGGATCGAGTCACTCGACCAGCTTCCCCCGCTGTCACCCCTGCTGGACGACGGTGCTGAGGGTTTTGACGATGTCAGCTGAGGACGACGGCTCGAGGCAGCGACTTCAAAAGGTGCTCTCTGCGGCGGGACATTTCTCTCGTCGACGCGCGGAAATGTTGATGCAAGAGGGCCGTATTCGCATCAACGGGGAACTCGCGACGGAGATGGGTGTTCGCGTGGACCCCAACGTTGACGTGGTCAGTGTTGACGGAAAAGTGGTGCCCCTCAAAACTTCAGCTCTCTACGTCATGCTGCACAAGCCCAAGGGGGTTGTCAGCACCATGGCTGATGAACAGGGGAGGCCTGATCTCTCCGCGTATGTGAAGCAGATTGGCGAGAGGGTTGTGAACGTTGGTCGGCTTGATGCTGACACCACAGGCTTGTTACTCATGACCAATGACGGTGACCTCGTCCACCGGCTGAGTCATCCCTCCTTTGAGATATCCAAGGTCTACACGGCAACAGTGACCGGTGCTGTGGACTCCGCGACGATCAAGAAGCTGACAGCGGGCGTGGAGCTAGAGGACGGTGTGAGCTCTGCCGACAAGGTCAAAGTCTTAGGTGAATCTCAGCGGGGCACGAGCATCGTGGAAATTGTGCTGCATTCTGGCAAGAACCGTGTCATCCGTCGCATGATGGAGGCCGTGGGGCATCCGGTACTGGATCTTCATCGAAAAGCTATTGGTGGAGTTCACCTGGGAGGACTTAAGCCCGGTACTTGGCGAGAGCTCACTACGCTGGAGGTCAAAGACCTCTTGACCCTCGCCCACCGCGCAGATGCGCCCACCAAGGATCGAAGCCATGACCGGGAAGACTAAGCAGCCTTTCTCGTACGTCCACATTGTGGGGACGGGGCTCTTGGGGACCAGTGCGGGACTTGCATTGCGTGAGCGCGGCGTCGAGGTCACTTTGGAGGATGTCTCGCCGTCCTCGCTGTCCCTTGCTGAGGATTATGGCGCCGGTACTCGTCGCTCGGTGGAACATCCAGATCCCGAACTGGTGATTGTTGCGACTCCCCCTGACGTTGTCGCCGAGGTTGGTCTTCGAGCCCTGGAGGCGTTCCCCACAGCGATTGTCATCGATGTCGCGAGCGTCAAAGCGGGCATTGCGCGTGATGTTGCAGCGAGTAGTTCTCACTCCGCTCGCTTCGTGCCCACCCACCCCATGGCTGGTCGAGAGCGAGGGGGAGCGGTGTCCGGACGCAGTGACCTCTTCACCGCTAGGCCCTGGATTATCTGCCCCCAGGATTCTGAGGCAACCGACGCTGTTCGTGCCTTCATCGTCAGCCTTGGTGCACTACCGGTAGAGATGTCTCCCGAGGAGCACGACGATGCTGTTGCGCTGATGTCCCACATCCCCCAACTCGTTTCCTCTCTCACGGCGGCGCGTCTCCAGACAGCTCCTGAGACAGCACTGGGTCTGGCCGGTGGAGGTGTCCGTGACGTAACCCGTATCGCTCAGAGCGATCCTGCCCTTTGGATTCAAATCATGGCGGCGAACAGCCTGCCAATTGCCGAGCATCTTCGCGCGCTTCGCGACGACCTGGACCAGGTGCTTGGCGCCTTGGAGAAGGTGGATTCTGCCGGATCGAAAAAGAAACTTGCCGAGGCGCTGAGCGCTGGAGTCAGGGGGGTGTCGAGGCTTCCCGGTAAGCATGGCACGTCCACGGCGTTTGCCTCTCTCATCGTCGTGATTGATGACAGCCCTGGAGAGCTTGCCAGACTCTTGACTCAATTGGGCGAATGGGGGGTCAACCTCGAGGACTTGAGATTGGAGCATTCGCCCGGCGCTGAGGTTGGTTTCGCAGATCTCACCGTGGGCAAAGACGTAGTGAGCGGCGTGGAGGCACAACTTAGGGATGCTGGCTGGCGCATTGCGGGGGAGCAATCATGAGCGACGTCATCGTTGTGGCAGTAGACGGGCCAGCGGGCAGTGGAAAATCAAGCGTCTCCAAAGCGGTTGCCGCCACACGAGGCTTCTCCTACTACGACACTGGAGCTGCGTACAGGGCACTAGCGTGGGCTGCACTCGATGCAGGCGTTGATCTCGACTCAGAGGATGCTGTTGTCGCAGTGCAGGACTCAGCGCACTATGTGGCCAGTCAAGATCCTGCACACCAGGTTTTCTCAGTGAATGGCACTGATATCACCGACGCGATTCGGGGAGAAAATGTTTCGGGTTCTGTCTCGAAAATTGCTCGTCATCCTCGCGTGCGCGCGGGTTTGGTGGCGCACTTTCGAGACGTGATTGCAACCTGTAGTCGTCCAGGGATTGTGATGGAAGGTCGAGACATCACGACTGTCGTCGCCCCCGACGCCGCGGTTCGAGTCCTCCTGACCGCCTCGGAAGAAGTCCGCATTGCACGGCGACAAGCTGAACTTTCTGGCGTTCAGGCCCAGCCCGTGGCGGAATCGCTCATGGCTCGTGACCGGAGCGACCAAACTGTCGTTGATTTTATGAACGCGGCACCAGGAGTCTCTGTTGTGGACTCGGGGCCTCTCACTTTTGACCAAACGGTGGACGCGATGCTCTCGCTCATCGACGATGCCCTAGGAGGCGCAGATGACTGATGAGCACGATGAGATCGATGATGATTTTGGGGACGATCCTGACTTAGCAGAACGCCTCGCCGGCCTTGATGAGGCCGAGGGTGAGCAGAGGGCGCAAGCCCTCCGTCAAGGGCTCGCGGATTACGAGCTAGACGAAGAAGATGAGGACATCCTCGACGGTGTCGAGGATGAGGATGGCGAGTATCGTCCTCAGGCGGCTCTGCCGGTGTTGGCAGTGGTGGGGCGCCCGAACGTCGGCAAGTCGGCATTGGTGAATCGTATTCTGGGGCGCCGAGAAGCCGTCGTTCAGGACACCCCGGGTGTGACGAGGGATCGAGTGTCCTACCGGGCCCACTGGAACACGACGTCTTTCACCCTGGTGGATACCGGTGGTTGGGAACCAGATGCTAAAGGGATTGCGCAGTCGGTCGCTCTTCAGGCTGAAGTAGCCATCGACCTTGCCGATGCAATTCTTTTTGTCGTGGATTCCACCGTGGGGGCAACTGCCACCGATGAGCACGTCGTGAAGTTGCTGCGAGGGAGTTCTAAGCCCGTCATCGTGGTCGCCAATAAGGTCGATGATCAACGCCAAGAATCCGACGCCACAGCACTGTGGAATCTTGGTTTGGGTGAGCCTTGGCCGGTATCTGCACTGCACGGTCGGGGGGTTGCGGACCTTTTGGATCACGTCCTGACCGTGTTGCCCAAAGAATCCGCTCTCGCGAAGCCAGAGCCGGGAGGCCCCCGTCGCGTCGCGTTGCTGGGCCGGCCCAATGTGGGCAAGTCAAGTCTTCTCAACAAGGCGGCTGGTTCCGAGCGAGTCGTGGTGAACGAGCTGGCGGGGACTACTCGAGACCCAGTGGACGAGCTTGTTGATATCGCTGGGAAAGCATGGAGATTTGTCGACACTGCCGGTATTCGACGTCGGGTCCACATGGCGCAGGGCGCCGACTTCTATGCCAGCCTTCGCACGACCGCTGCCCTGGAGAAGGCCGAGGTCGCCGTTGTTCTTCTGGATGTTTCAGAGCCCATTAGTGAGCAAGACGTTCGCATTATCGACTTGGTGCTCGAGTCAGGTCGAGCACTGGTCTTGGCTTTCAATAAGTGGGATTTGTTGGATGATGATCGTCGCCGGTATTTGGAGCGAGAGATTGAGCAGGATCTAGCCCATGTGGCCTGGGCTCCACGCGTGAATATCTCCGCCACGACAGGGCGACACATCGAGAAGCTGGTGCCCGCCTTGGAGATGGCCCTTGAGTCATGGGATCAGCGCATCCCCACCGGGAAGTTCAACGCTTTCCTGGCAGAGCTGGTTGCAGCCCACCCCCACCCGGTGCGTGGCGGTAAGCAGCCGCGCATCCTTTTTGGCACCCAAGCCTCGACCAGGCCGCCAACTTTCGTGCTTTTCACCAGCGGTTTCCTCGATCCTCAATACCGTCGATTTATTCAGCGCAGGTTGCGCGAGATCTACGGTTTTGAAGGCTCTCCAATTGTCGTCAATATGCGAGTTCGGGAGAAGCGCGGGAAGAAGAAGTAAACACTGTGACACAGCCCCCACCTCTGCCACCTGAACATTTGCGTGACCCCGGTGATGCCTGGGTGGAGGGTCCGGACGGGACCAAGTACTGGGGACGTTTTGGTGCCGCGGGACTGCTGGTGCTTCATCCACCGCGTGGCGTGTTGTTGCAACTGCGTGCTGAATGGTCGCACAGTGGTGGAACCTGGGGAATCCCCGGCGGAGCCTTGAAGATGGGGGAGGATGCCGTGGGCGCAGCGCTCCGAGAATCTCATGAGGAAGCGGGAGTTCCCGCTGACTACGTGCGTGTTCTCGAGACGAGTGTTCTGGATCTAGGTTTTTGGTCCTACACCACCGTGCTCGGAGTAGCGGATGACTACTTCGAGCCGGTGGCGATGGACCTTGAGAGCGCTGCTCTCGAGTGGGTTCCTATGAACGATGT
>CAZPBS010000022.1:0-2017 GCA_964584925.1 uncultured Microbacteriaceae bacterium | reverse complement strand
AGCTCAAACAGTGGCAGGTGTGATTCGAGGGAGGCCCGTCGTAAGTTCTCGAGCACTCGGATGAGAGTCTTGTCCTCGGTCTGGGTGAGCAGTTCGTCATACATATCGACGTTGGCTATCTCGCCGACAGCCCAGGCCTCTGCCGCGGTTTGCAGATCAGCGGGGGCCGATACTTCGCCGAGGTAGGGGTTATCGGGGACCTCATAGCCCATGCGCTCCAGCTGGCGGGTCAGGGCATCAATGTGACGCTCTTCGCCCTCTTTGATGGAGACATAGGGTTCAATGTCACCGAACTCATCGATGACGGCTTGATACATCGCGGAAGCGGCATACTCACCGTCTGGCCCCAAGAGTGCTAACCACGCGATGTAGGCGTCGGTTCCTTCGTCGGGAGTGTCGAGGGCGAGCTCTTCCAGGACAGACGAGTCCACTTCAGGAAGTTCCGCTGGGGTTTTGCTTGTCTCCGCCTCTACTGCGAAGCTGTCAGCGTCGGGGGAGTCACGTGCTGTGGTGCACCCCGCAATGGTGAGGCTGACCCCTGCGACGAGAGCGATAGTGGTGATGAGTGGACGAGCCATGGTGTTTCCTCACAATCTGTGTGTGCCATGTCGGCATTTCACACAGTAGGAAGACTGTCTATGGAAACCTTATGAATTTTCTATGGCTAGCCCCAGCGTTATCTAGGCGCTTTCTATGAAAGAAGAAAGCTAGTTTTGACTGCTGTCCGTGGACTTTTTTCGTGCAAGGGCCTTTCCTCGGTAGATGCCCACTTCATAGGCCGTGACGGCGATAAGAGTAATCGCCACCAGTGGCAACACAAACCACAACATGATGGTGGTGAAACCGGACGCAGCGTCGTGTTCTGTCGAAGCCAGAACCACATAGAGCAGGTAGGCGACATAGAGACCGACAAACAGTGAGCCTTCCCACCGGGCAATGATGAACCCGGTGAAAGCGATCGGCAGGAGCGCAAGGGCGGCGGCCAGCATCAACGGCAGATCCAGGGCGATCGCCGCATCGGGCAGAGGGATTCCCTCCGCAAAAAGTATCGCGGGCAGCCCGAGGACGAGCCCGATGTTGAAGATATTGCTACCAACAATATTCCCGACTGCCATGTCCCTCTCGCCTCGGCGGAGCGCGACGATTGAGGTGGCCAGTTCAGGAAGAGAGGTGCCAATGGCCACCACGGTAAGCCCCACAACAAGGCTGCTGACCCCTAAGTCAAGGGCAATGTTGACGGCACCGGCGACCAGAGTTTGCGCCCCAAAGACGAGGAGCCCCACGCCGAGTGCGACAAGGAGTCCGGCGAGCCATAACGGGACGGGCTCACTGTTCAGCGGCATTTCCGCAGGCGTATAGGCAGCGTCCTTAGATTCCCTGCGACCCACGATGATGCTCAGAACTGCGTGCAGGATGAGTCCACCGAGCAAAAGGATGCCGTCGATCAGGCTCAGCACTCCATCCAGGCTGACGACCACCAGCATGACGGAAATTCCCAGCATGACGGGAATATCGAATCTCACGACCTGGCGCTGAATAACCAGCGGACTGAGAACCGCTGACACTCCGAGGATCAACAAGATGTTGGCGATATTGCTTCCGATGACGTTTCCAATGGCAAGGCCGGGTTCCCCTTCGAGAACCGCTCCCACTGTGACGGCAAGCTCAGGTGCCGACGTGGCGGCTGAGACCACAACGAGCCCAATCACTAGGGGAGAAATGCCTACTTTTGCCGCGAGGGTGGAGGCTCCACGAACAAGGGCCTCACCACCAGCTATCAGCAGAGCGAGCCCCACCACAACTAATCCAATGTCGAGTAGAAGCACAGCCAGAGCTTATCGAGGGAGACATGCAGAGCCGCTGAATCGAGGGGTGTCGAGGTAGCGCCCTCGAAACGCTAGACTCTCCTAGTTGCCGACGAGTGATTGTCGACTGCCACGGGCTGTGGCGCAGCTTGGTAGCGCACTTGACTGGGGGTCAAGGGGTCGCAGGTTCAAATCCTGTCAGCCCGACTGGG
>CAZPBS010000021.1:16952-18922 GCA_964584925.1 uncultured Microbacteriaceae bacterium | reverse complement strand
AATGGGCACAAATTGGGCACAAACTTGGTTTGAGCCTCTAAATGTCCCGTGTTTAGCGACTCAAAAGCTGATTTACAGAAGACTTCTAATCTTTTGGCCGCAGGTTCGATTCCTGCCGAGGGCGCTAGGCCAGTAGTTCGCCCAACTCCAACCACCGGGATTCAAGAATATCCACCTCTGCCTGGAGGTCCTGACGGGCTTGCGCAAGCTCTGTCAACCTCTGGAAGTCTCCCTGGTCCGCATCAGCAAGGTCCTTGTCTAGCGCCAAAAGTCGACTCGTTCCCGCCTGAATCTTCTTCTCCAGGGAGCGATGTTCTTTTTCCGCTTCGCGATGTTCTTTACTCCCGGGACGAAGCCCCCCAGCCGAATGGGTCGCTGACGAGGTGGACGCAGTTAAGGCGTGAGTAACGTCGCGGAGTGCTTTGTCCTCGTGAGCATTCTCTAGTCGCAGATATTCATCAATTCCACCTGGCAGGTGGCGAAATTGCCCATCCAGGATGGCAAATTGCTGATCGGTCACTCGCTCCAAAAGGTAGCGGTCGTGGGAAACCACGATGAGGGTCCCAGGCCACGTATCAAGGAGATCTTCCATGGCCCGAAGCATGTCCGTGTCGAGGTCGTTAGTGGGCTCATCGAGAAGCAAGACATTGGGCTCTTCGAGCAGTTCCAAGAGGAACTGCAGGCGTCTGCGCTGACCTCCGCTGAGTTCGAATACCCGTGCCGAGAGGTGAGCGGAGCTGAACCCCAGGCGCTCCAGGAGCTGACCGGGTGTCATTTCTACGCCGTCGGCTTTGTAGGAGGTCTTCTTGCGCGCTATGACCTCACTCACCCGGTCCTGAAGAACATCGGAGAGTGTCGCCAAGCGCTGGTCAAGAATGCTGAGCTTGACGGTGGAGCCTCTCGAGGTGGTTCCGGAGCTCGGTTGGACGGTGCCAGAAATCAACCCGAGAAGCGTTGATTTCCCGGCGCCGTTTGCGCCGAGGATTCCGGTTCGCTCACCGGGCGCTAATCGCCAGGTGAGGGGCTTCAAGATCGTGGTGTCGCCATAGGAAACGGAGACATCCTCGAGCTCGATGACTTTCTTGCCCAGTCGTGTGGTGGCTACCTTGGCCAGGCTGACCGGGTCCCTGATTTCTGGGACATCGTTGATCAGCGCATTGGCGGCCTCAATCCGAAACTTGGGCTTAGCAGTCCGGGCGGGAGCCCCTCGTCGGAGCCATGCCAGCTCTTTCTTGAGAAGGTTCTGGCGTTTGGCTTCGGTGACGGCAGCGCTTCGCTCTCGTTCCACCCGTTGGAGGATGTAGGCGGCGTAGCCGCCCTCATACGCGTCCACAATCCCGTCGTGGACTTCCCACGTTTCTTGGGTGCTGGCGTCGAGGAACCACCGATCGTGGGTGACCACGACGAGCGCTCCAGTACCAGTGGGCCATCTGGTCGCGAGGTGCCGAGACAGCCACGCAACACCCATCACATCGAGGTGGTTCGTGGGCTCATCGAGGAACAACACATCCCAGTCGTGCACCATCAACGCGGCGAGCGAGACTCTTCGGCTTTGCCCACCACTGAGGTCACCAATACGCGCAGTCCAAGGGACGTCAGAGAGTAATCCGGTGATGACGTCTCGGACTCTTGCGTCCCCCGCCCATTCGTGTTCCACGCGGTCGCCTACGACCGCGTGTTCGACTGTTACGTCGTCAGGAATCTGATCGCTCTGATCGAGCATCCCGATCTGGAGGCCATTGCGGGAGATAACCTCGCCAGAATCTGGTGTGAGTCGGCCGGCTAGGGCTCGGATTAGGGTGGATTTACCCTCACCATTGCGACCCACAACACCAATACGGTCTCCGTCATTGATGCCGATCGTGATTCCATCAAGGACCACCCGGGTGGGGTATTCCACACGAAGATTATTGGCGCCCAGCAGATGTCCCACTGCTTGAGCCTAACCTGCCAGCACCTGGGGTTATTCC
>CAZPBS010000021.1:0-16852 GCA_964584925.1 uncultured Microbacteriaceae bacterium | reverse complement strand
GATATTGGTGGATAAGTCATTACCTTGACGGTTTGTGGACAGTTGGTGGGTGTGTTTCGTTCCGCTTCTCCCGCCAAGTAGGCGGGTAGCGTGGCGCTATGGCCAGAGCAGCTTCCTCGTCTGGTGCGAAACGCACGCCAGCATCTCAGCGCCCCGCAGCGGCGAGCGCATCCAAACGTGTCCCCAAAAACGAGGTCGTCACTCCCAAGGCAACCGGGGGACCCAGTCCTCTGGTGACAGGTTGGCTCGTCGTTGCTGGGTGGGCGGGGAGCCTCTTTCGTCTGTTGGGGCAGGAGGATCTCCCCAAAGAAGATCGTCGGGACGGCGTCCCCTTTGCAATCCTGCTTTTTGCAGTGCTCGGAATCGTTGTGGCGTGGTTCAACGTCAATCAAGCATGGGCTCAAACACTTGATGCCTACACCGTGGGTGGGTTCTTCGGGCGTTTAGCTTTTGCGCTCCCGGTGATTCTGATTGTTTTCGCGGGCTGGCTGTTCCGACACCCTTCGAGTGTGTACAACAATGGACGGGTCGGGGTGGGGCTTGCTCTTCTGTTGACCTCCGTCAGTGGCATGAGCCACTTGGCTCTTGGTCGCCCAGCGCCCGGTGAAGCAAGCTTTGTGGAGCTGGCATCAGCCGGTGGGCTGCTCGGCTGGGTTGTAGCGGAGCCTTTCGTATTTCTTGCGGCGTCCACCGTGTATCTCGCGTGGCCGGTGATGGTGATTTTCCTGGTGACATCGGTGTTGATTATGACCAAGACACCGCCGAATCGTGTCGTCGAGAGGGCGCAGGACGCATATGCCTACCTGTTTGGGGTTGACCCGAGTGAGCTTTCGCGCCACAAAGCGAAACAGGAGGCTACGCCGGGGGTCGAATTTGGGACGCTGAGTGATTTGGGTCTCGATATGTCCAACCCCGACTCGATGCCCTGGTGGCGTCGCGGCAAAAAAGATAAGAAAGACGCTTTCGATTCGCCCCTGGTGAGTGTGGTCGACGAGGACACGGGCGAGATTGCCACCCAAGAGGACCTCCTCGAGCAACTGCGCAAAGCTGAGGAAGCACTGGCGAACGCTACAAAGCCTCAGGAGACAGAGGCTCTCCCTGCCACCGAACCCGTCGTTGACGAGCCCGCAAGCGCTCCGGTGGCGATTCCCTCGAATCGTCCCTACACCTTGCCAAGCCCCTCACTGTTGGTCCCTGGCACGCCACCGAAGTCGCGCAGCGAAGCCAACGACCAGGTGGTCGCTGCCATCACCAGTGTTTTCGAACAATTTGAGGTCAACGCGAAAGTTGTCGACTTTACCCGCGGGCCCTCCGTGACCCGCTACGAAGTCGAGCTCGGTCAAGGGACCAAGGTGGAGCGCGTGACCGCCCTGGCGAAAAACATCGCCTATGCAGTGGCCTCCAACGAAGTCAATATTCTTTCGCCCATCCCCGGTAAGTCCTTGATTGGTGTCGAGATCCCGAACTCGGACCGGGAAATTGTGAGCTTGGGGGATGTGCTCTCCTCCGCAGTAGCTACCTCAGAAATCCACCCGATGGTCATCGGTGTCGGTAAAGACGTGGAGGGCGGTTTTGTTGCCGCAAACCTTGCCAAGATGCCCCACCTCCTGGTGGCTGGTGCGACGGGAAGTGGTAAGTCGAGCTTCATCAACTCCATGATCACGTCAGTCCTGATGCGGGCAACGCCTGCGGAGGTACGGATGGTGTTGGTGGACCCCAAGCGCGTAGAGCTCGCCGCCTACCAAGGTGTTCCCCACCTGATCACCCCCATCATTACTAACCCCAAGCGCGCCGCTGACGCTCTGCAGTGGGTCGTCAAAGAAATGGACATGCGCTACGACGACCTCGAGAGTTTCGGTTTCAAGCACGTCGATGACTTCAACCGTGCTGTTCTCGCAGACGAGATTGAGCTCCCGATCGGGAGCGAGCGAGTGCTTCGTCCCTACCCCTACCTCCTCGTTGTGGTGGATGAGCTCGCCGACTTGATGATGGTCGCCCCGCGCGACGTCGAAGATTCGATTGTTCGCATCACCCAATTGGCGAGGGCATCCGGCATCCACCTGGTTGTGGCCACCCAGCGCCCCAGCGTCGACGTGGTGACCGGTCTGATCAAGGCCAACATTCCGTCCCGCCTGGCCTTTGCGGTCTCGAGCATGACGGATTCCCGAGTCATCCTGGACCAGCCTGGGGCCGACAAGCTCATTGGGCAGGGTGATGCCCTCTTCCTCCCTCAGGGTGCAGCGAAAGCGAACCGTGTCCAGGGAGCGTGGGTCTCCGAGGCAGAAATCGCCAAGGTCGTCGCCCACGTCAAGAAGCAGGCCGACCCTGAATATCGCAACGATGTTGCCGATGCTGCTGCTGGCGGGAAAGTTATCGACTCGGACATCGGAGATGACCTCGATGTGTTGTTGCAAGCAGCAGAGCTTGTCGTCTCGACTCAGTTCGGGTCGACCTCAATGTTGCAGCGCAAACTACGCGTGGGCTTTGCCAAAGCTGGCCGCTTGATGGATCTCCTGGAGTCTCGCCAGATCGTCGGTCCCTCGGAGGGATCCAAAGCTCGCGAGGTCTTGGTCACTGCCGAGCAACTGCCGGGAGTACTCGCTGGCCTGCGAGGAGAGAGCCCAACAGCAGCTGAAAGCACCCCATTGGAGCCTGAGATTGCTCCAGAGGACCAGATGACCATGGAGTTGCCCAGGCAAGACCAGCCTGCTCCGAAGCCAGCCGTCGATCATTCCGTTCATTCCTCCGAGGACCCCATCGACCAGATGACTCAGGGGTATCCTGAGGACGAGGGCGACTCTGATGAGGACGCGTGGAGACTGACCGGTAGGGAGTAATCGTGGGGGAGCGCCAAGAACCACAGACCCCACCCAGTGGATTCCGCGGTCGAGTCCTCGCGTCAGGGGATTCTCAAGTCTCCAACGGGAATATCGCCAACATCATCACGGTGGTGCGGATTCTTCTCGCTCCACTCTTCGTCTGGCTTGTCTTGCTGGATGGGGGAGACCATGGTCTCTGGCGGGTTGTTGCCGCGGGCCTGTTCATCGCCGCCATTGCCACGGACGGTCTTGATGGCGCCCTGGCTCGCAGGAGAAACTTGGTGACCAATTCCGGAATTATCTTGGACCCGATTGCGGACAAGATTCTGATCGGTGGTGCCCTCATCGCGCTCGCACTGGTGGCGGAGTTGCCCTGGTGGGTGGTGGTGGTGATCTTGGCCCGGGAAATCGGAATCACCCTCTTTCGCTTGGCAGTTCTCTCCAACCGGGTCATCCCGGCGTCCCGGGGCGGAAAGCTGAAGACGGTATTGCAGGCCATCACGCTGTCTTCGTGGCTCGTTCCCTCCTGGGTTGTCCTGGGGGAGTGGGTGTTAGCCCTGAACTGGGTCCTCATGGGAGGGGTCATTCTGGTGACGGTTGCGACAGGGGTGGACTACATCATCAAGGGTGTCCGCGCTCCGACGGCGTCATCGTGAGCGAGGAGGCTGCGGCGGTTATCGCCACCGCAACGAAGCTCGGGTTGACCGTCGGTTGCGCGGAGTCGTTGACCGGGGGACTGGTGGCTGCCGACATAGTGTCCATACCTGGCGCTTCGGCCGTGTTTCGGGGATCCATCGTTGCTTATGACTCCATGCTCAAGAACGATTTGCTCGGTGTTGACGCCTCAACGCTCGCGTCCACCGGTGCGGTGACCGCTGAGGTCGCGAGCGCTATGGCAGAGGGAGCGCTGGCGCGCCTGGGAGTCGACGTTGCAGTGGCCACCACGGGGGTGGCGGGCCCTGACCCCGATCCGGTGTCAGGGGAGGCCCCGGGGGCAGTCTTTATTGCGGTGGCAGGGGGAGGATTAGGCACGCTGGTGAGAGAGATGTCTCTTGAAGGGGACCGTGACGAGATTCGGCAACGCGCCACGAGGGCAGCTCTCCAAGCTCTTCTGGATGGTCTCTCCACCCGGGAATAATTCCGTCGGGCCTTTCGTTACATTCAGCAAGACCACAGGTTTTTTGGGGTGTTACCCAGGGTCGACATCTATAAGCTGTCCAAAGATAGAAATTGAGGGAGGTGCCCCATGGTGCTGATGCGACACGAAATCGGCGATGTCCTTCGCGACTTCCGCCAACAAAAGGGTGCAACCCTGCGCCACATTGCGTCGCGCGCAAACGTGGCTTTGGGCTATCTCAGCGAGGTCGAGCGCGGTCAGAAAGAGGCGTCAAGTGAAATCTTGGCCTCGATTGCAGAGGCCCTCGATATGACTCTCTCCGAGATCCTTCACGAGGTCGCCGACCGTCTCTCAGTGTTTGAGCAGATTGTGCCCTCCTCGAGCGTTCCCGACACCCTGCCGGATGAGCTCGTCGCAGAGTTCGATTCCGACATGGCGGTTCGCTAGGTCCCCTTCGTGACCCTCAGCGAGTTTTACCTCGCGGTCACCGACGAGTTCGGTGACAGCCAAGGACGTACTCTGGTGCGCGATCTGGTGATTGATGCCCTAGGGCATCAGAGCGCCCGCGAAGCGCTCGAGGCCGGAGAAACGCCCAAAAAGGTCTGGTTTGAGCTGTGTGCTGCCATGCAGGTTCCCGAGAACCGGTGGCACGGTGCTGGACTTCCGCAACCGAAAGCCGACACGCCCGCCTAAATCATTCGAATATTCGTTCGAATGGGTCTATTCTCGTCCACAGAGATGCAGAAGGGGGCCACATTCCACAGTGTTGTCTTAGCCACGGTTTCGTGTCTGAGGTCACACCTAGGTTAGGGCTCACTTCACCGCATCCAGCCTTGTCGAGAGACCCCAGGCCTTACGGGGCGTGGTGGAGGACGACAGTCGATAGGCAGCCGAATACCCAGTGAAAGAGGACAGAGCATGACAACATCTGCAGATCGCGAAAAAGCCCTAGAAGCGGCCCTCGCGCAAATTGACCGACAGTTCGGAAAAGGCTCAGTCATGCGACTGGGATCGGATGAACGTCCCCCCGTTCCGGTGATTCCCACCGGATCTATCGCCCTAGATGTCGCACTCGGTATCGGCGGATTGCCCCGAGGCCGCATCATCGAGATCTACGGTCCTGAGTCATCCGGAAAGACGACTCTGACCCTCCACGCCATTGCCAACGTGCAGGCTGCTGGTGGAATCGCAGCCTTCGTCGACGCTGAGCACGCTCTCGACCCCGAGTACGCCAAGGCTCTCGGAGTCGACATCGACCAGCTTCTGGTCTCCCAACCGGACACCGGTGAGCAGGCGCTCGAGATTGCGGACATGCTGGTGCGCTCAGGATCCGTAGACCTCGTCGTTATCGACTCGGTCGCAGCCTTGGTGCCTCGCGCAGAAATCGAAGGTGACATGGGAGACAGTCACGTCGGTCTCCAAGCCCGATTGATGTCTCAGGCTCTTCGCAAGCTGACCGGTGGTCTCAACCAGACCGGCACCACGATGATTTTCATCAATCAGCTGCGTGAAAAGATCGGTGTGTTCTTCGGAAGCCCGGAAACAACCTCCGGCGGTAAAGCACTCAAGTTCTACGCCTCGGTTCGTCTGGACATCCGCCGCATCGAGACCCTCAAAGAAGGCACCGATGCGGTCGGAAACCGCACTCGCGTCAAGGTTGTCAAGAACAAGATGGCGCCGCCCTTCAAGCAGGCCGAGTTCGATATTCTCTATGGCACCGGAATCTCTCGCGAGGGAAGCCTCATCGACTTCGGTGTCGAGCACGACATCGTCAAGAAGTCTGGCGCGTGGTACACCTACGAGGGTGACCAGCTGGGTCAGGGCAAGGAAAACGCCCGTAAGTACCTGATCGAGCACGCGGATGTTGCCAACGACATCGAGCGCAAGATTCTTGCTGCTCTGGGAGTGGGAAAAGTCGCAGCAGTACCTCCGCTGGAGGCTGAGGCTCCTACTGACGGGGCCCCCGCAGAGGCCGCCCCGGTGGAGTCTCTGGAAGACAAAATTGCGGAGCGCAAAGCGGCAGGGGCCTAGGTCTTGTCAGCGCTCTGGCCGGAAGGGGAGCGGGATGCTCACATCATCCCGTTTCCCCTTCACCGGGTGAATGACGCTTCCGACGCTCCTGCGGAGATGGAGGCCATCGTGCACGAGCTCGAAGCGGAGGAGTCGGTCGTTGTTACCCCAAAGGTGACCAAGCGTGCCCACAATGTCTCGCTCCACGCGCTGTCGGGGAAGAGCCATTCGGTGGCGGAGATGCGCGAGAAGTTGCGGGCGCGGGAGCTTCCCGAGGAGGCGATTGAGTCTGAGATGGCAGAACTTGAGCGGGTGGGCCTGCTCGATGATGACGCTTTGGCGAGGGATTTAGTCGAGCGGTATGGCTTGCGGGAGCGTCTTGCGAAGCGTGCGGTCGAGCAGAAGCTTCGTGCCCGGAAACTCCCTCAGGGGGTTATCGAACATGCTCTGGCAGAGCTTGAGAGTGATGAAGAAGGCGGACTGGCCGAAGAGGCCGCGAGGGAGCGCCTGCGGAAAATGGGGTCGCTTGCCCCTGCCGTGGCGAAGAGAAGGTTGTATGCCTACCTCCAGCGCAAAGGGTTCTCGTCCGGGGACATCTCAGACGCGATTGCAAAGGTTCTCGGCTAGACCTCTAGATGTGCGAGTGGTTCGGCTCAGGGAGTTGCTGGCTGGTCGCTCGAACAAGCCCCACGACGTTGTCGAAGCTGGAGGTCAAGGGAGACCACTGAAAATTCGTGAAGAAGGCGGACATCCCCGTTGTCGTGTCGAGGGCTATGGCAGCACCCGAAACTCCCGAATGACCCAGCACCATCGGCTTTCCCAGGCGAGGCGGGGCCACCATCACGCCGAGCCCCATTCGTGGCGATGCGCTGCTAGCGGCGGTGGTTGCGCTGAGGCGGGGTATCCAGCTGTCCTGGAAGAGCTCCCCGCGCCAGAACGCCCGGAGGAACGTCAGAGCGTCGTGGGCAGTGGAAACGATGGCACCATCTGCTCCCGAGCTCGCTAAGGCTTGGGGAATCCTGACCACGCTCGATCCGAGGTGAACGGGGGACAGGGTGAAGTACTTCTCATAGTGGTCAGGTCCATAGACATAGGTGTGTGCGAGCCCGAGCGATCCCACTACACGCAACCGAATTAGCTCGTCAAAGGGCATTCCCGTGGTGTCGTGGAGGACCGCGTCGAGAAGCAAGTAGTTGGTGGAGGAATGGTGGGCGCGCGAACCTGTCCCCGGTGTGTTCATGCCGGGGTAGTGCTTGGCAATCTCGAGTGCCTGATCGAGCGACCAACTCCGGTCGTGCTCGAGGAACTGTTGAGCAAGAGATCGCAACTTGTAGCGACCTGGCCGCATGTAGTCGACAATCCCACTCCTGTGGCTCAGCAGGTGTTCGATCGTGATGGAGAAACTGTGGTCGACCCCGCCCACAACACATAATCCCCGCACGATATCCGCAGGAAGAATGTCGCCTAGGGGTGTGTCGAGGGTCAGGGCGCCACGGTCTACCTCTCGCAGCACCATCGCCACGGTGAACAGCTTCGTCACTCCCGTCAGCGCGAGAGGGAGTGTTGCGTCCCCCGAATCAAAGAGAGTGTGCCCCTCTGAATCGACGACCAATGCCCGCGGCGGAACAGGGTGAGCGCTGTTCTCAAGCCGACCTAGATAACGCTCGGCGCCTGCGTTACTGGTGACCGGGGTGCTCACGATAGACCTCCTGCGTTCCCTCTCGACGAGTGTAGAACGTTGCGCGCTCGCGGGATGGTTGGCATCCAGAGCGCACTCCTACAATGGAACGGTGACTCTGATGGACGAAAGCGCAACCCGGGAGTCAATGGCGCATACCTTTGCGGGTCTGACCAGTGACCATGGGCGCACCTACGAGGTGCGCACCTTCGGGTGCCAAATGAACGTCCACGATTCCGAGCGCATGTCGGGCTCTCTCGAGGCGGCGGGATACCTGAAAGCTGAAGGGGACCAGGTCGCTGACGTTGTCGTGATTAACACCTGCGCGGTTCGAGAGAACGCGGATAACAGGTTGTACGGGACGCTCGGTCACCTTGCCTCCATCAAGCGCGAGCGTCCGGGGATGCAAATCGCGGTGGGCGGGTGTCTCGCCCAAAAAGACAAAACCACCATTGTGGAGCGAGCCCCCTATGTCGATGTGGTGTTTGGAACACACAACATGGGGTCTCTCCCTGTTCTGTTAGAGCGCTCACGCCATAACGGTGAGGCGGAGGTGGAGATTCTCGAAGCCCTAGAGACCTTCCCGTCCACGCTTCCCACCAAGCGGGATTCGAGCTATGCCGGATGGGTCTCGATCTCGGTCGGGTGCAACAACACCTGCACGTTTTGTATCGTCCCGAGCCTCCGCGGAAAAGAGAAGGATCGTCGCCCGGGAGACATACTCGCCGAAATACAGGCTCTGGTGGATGATGGCGTCATTGAGGTCACCCTTCTTGGGCAAAACGTCAACACCTACGGTGTTGAGTTCGGTGACAAGTTGGCGTTTGGGAAACTCCTGCGCGCTGCAGGCACCATCGAAGGCCTCGAGAGGATTCGCTTCACCAGCCCCCACCCTGCCGCCTTCACCGAGGACGTCATCGATGCCATGGCAGAGACCCCTCAGGTCATGCCGCAATTGCACATGCCGCTGCAATCAGGATCGGACCGGATCCTCAAATCCATGCGCCGGAGTTATCGCTCCGAGAAATACCTGGGGATTTTGGACCGTGTGCGAGAGAAGATTCCTCATGCCGCGATCACGACCGACATCATTGTGGGTTTCCCGGGTGAGACCGAAGAGGACTTTGAGGACACGTTGAGCGTTGTTCGGGCCTCCCGCTTTATGCAGGCCTTCACGTTCCAGTATTCGATTCGGCCAGGAACTCCCGCGGCTGACATGGACGACCAGATTCCCAAAGAGGTTGTGCAAGAGCGCTATGAGCGTCTTGTCGCGCTGCAAGATCAGATTTCGTGGGACGAAAACCAGAAACAGGTGGGCACCCTGGTCAATGTTCTGGTGGCAACCCACGAGGGGCGCAAAGATGACGCAACGAAGCGCCTATCAGGCCGTTCGGAGGACGGTCGACTGGTGCACTTCTCAATTCCTCCAGCCAGCGAGACCCCTCGACCCGGAGATGTCGTCACTGTCAGGGTGACCGAGGCGAAGCCCTTCTTTCTGTTAGCAGACGAGCACCCCGGTGGCACCTTGGCGCTGCGGCGAACCCGCGCCGGTGACGCCTGGGATCGCTGGCAGGCCGAAAGCTGCGGAGCTCCCACCCCGGAAACCTCGAAGGGTGCTGTGAACTTGGGGATGCCGGCACTCAAGGTTCCAGGCCGCCGAGCCTGATGACGGCGCACGCTCAGGCGCAGCCTGCGCAGCTTCCTCCCGTTGTTGCCCTTGTTGGCGCTACCGGGACCGGGAAGAGTGACCTTGCCATCGCTGTTGCCGAGGGCTTGGCTGAGAAGAGTGTGACAGCGGAGATCGTCAACGCTGATGCCATGCAGCTCTATCGCGGAATGGACGTTGGGACGGCAAAACTTCCAGAAGATGAGCGTCAGGGAATTCCTCACCACCTCCTCGATGTGTGGGAAGTCACCAGAGAGGCCAGTGTTGCTGATTACCAAGCACTCGCCCGAGCTGCGATACGAGAGGTCCAATCTCGAGGCAATGTGCCGCTTCTTGTAGGTGGTTCTGGTCTCTATGTCTCGTCGGTGCTGTACGAGTTTGAGTTTCCTGGAACCGACCCGTCAGTCCGGGCGAAGTTGGAGGCACGGGCAGAGTCTGAGGGTATTCCTGTGTTGCTGAAGGAACTTGCGGCGAAAGATCCACTGGCCGCGGCGGCGATCGATCCTCAGAACACGAGGCGAGTTATCCGAGCTCTCGAGGTCATCGAGATCACAGGTAAGCCCTTTGGTGCAGGGCTAGATGCGGAGCACCGCCCCTGGCAGGACCGCACGCTCGTGTTCGGACTCCATCGAGAGCGAGACGAGCTCGTCCCTGCACTAGACAAGCGCGTTCGCTCCATGTGGTATCGAGGTTTTGTGGATGAAGTTCGGTCTCTCATCCCGCAGGGAATTGAGAGTGGCGTTACCGCCTCGAGAGCGATCGGATACCAGCAAATTCTTGAGTATCTCGCCGGGGAGATGAGTGAAGAGGATGCGATTGAGAACACTCAGTCGTTGACCAGGCGCTATGCCAGGCGCCAGGTGTCCTGGTTTCGGCGGGATCAGCGGACCCAGTGGCTGACCAGCGGAGACACCGCTGCACCTGACCTGGTGGGAAATGCCATTCTAGGAGCGCTTAGCTGACGCTCTAGGCTTGGAGCATGTCTCAGGCGCCCCTCGTTGTTACCAAAGGTCATGGAACCGGCAATGACTTCGTGCTCTTTCGTGACCCTGAGAACGAGCGAGAATTGCGCACTGAGGACTACCGATGGCTGGCGGATCGCCACGTCGGGGTCGGGGGCGATGGGGTTATCAGGGCTGCGTCTACCGCGTCCTCACCCGAAGTCGCTTCCTTACTGGAGCAAGAGCCCAATGCTCAGTGGTTTATGGACTATCGCAACAACGACGGTTCGCTCGCGGAAATGTGTGGCAACGGTATTCGAGTGTTTGCGGAATACCTCCTCCACGAAGGTTTGGTCACTCTGGAGCCAGGGTCCACTCTCCCCATAGCCACGAGAGCGGGCATCGTCGATGTCACCCGAAGTGCGTCAGGCCACTACCAGGCCGACATGGGGCGCTGGAGCTTTATCGGAGTGGACCCCCTGGTCATGGCCCAAGGAGTCGACGTCGCGAGGCCGTCTGTGGCGATCACTGTTCCGAACCCTCACGTCGTGGTCGCACTGGCCTCAGACGATGAGTTGAAAAACCTGGACCTGACATCCCGGCCCCGTTTAGACCCGGAGCCAGACGCTGGCGCCAACATCGAGTTTGTTGTGCCAGGTGATCCTTTGGTGGTGGATGGAGTTGGAGTCATCTCTATGAGGGTTTTCGAGCGCGGTGTGGGGGAGACCCGGTCCTGCGGGACAGGGGCCATCGCCGCCGCATTGGCTACAAGGCATTGGGCTGGCGAGGGTGCCCCGAACCAGTGGCGAGTGAGTGTTCCTGGGGGGTCACTTGCGGTGAGGATGTTCGCCACAGAAGAGGGTGAGCACGTGAGTCTTTCGGGTCCCGCAGAGCTGGTCTTTACGACGACCGTCGTGCTACCCGAATAACTCGGAAACCTCGAGACGTTTCGAACCGAGACGCCTCGAAATCTCCCACTGCGCCACTGGCGATCCATTCTTGGAGTGAATCAGCACCTAGCTTCTTGGCCACCACCAGCCACGCTTCGCCTTTGGGCGTCAGCCGGGGGAGCCACTGAGCTAACAGAGAATGCAGCTCTTTCTTGCCCACTCGAATAGGAGGGTTCGACCAGATGACGTCAAAGAGGAGATCGCTCGGAACATTCTCGGGTGTGGCAAATCTGATTGAGCTGAGGTGAGCATTGTCTGCATTGTCTGAGGCGACCTGCAGGGCTCGGTCATTAACGTCCACTCCCCACACGCTCGCGTCCGGGGACTCGAGAGCGAGAGCAAGGGTAAGGGGACCCCAGCCGCACCCAAGATCAAGAAAAGTTCCCGTCTCCGGGAGATGGGGAGCGTATTTGAGTAGCACGGCGGTGCCGGTATCCAGATGACCGGGGCTAAAGGTGCCACTGGCGCTCTCCATCGTGACGGTGTGACCACGGAGAGTCAGGGTGAGTGGGGTTTTCCTCAGGGGAGCCTGGGGGTCTTCGGAAAAGTAGTGCTCGGTGCTCACCCCCTAACCGTAGCCTTTTGCATAGGAATGCTGGCTAGGCTGAAGAGGTTCGCTTACTAGGAGGACTTTCATGAGCTTTGGAACCGCAATTGCCGCAGGTTTTCGTCACTATTCGAACTTCACGGGACGCGCGTCTCGTAGCGAGTTTTGGTGGTTCCAGCTCTTCCTCGTCCTCGGGAGCATTGGAACCAGTGCGATCTGGGAAGGCCTGAACGCCCTGTGGTTTGTGGCAACGATCATTCCTTACCTCGCCATCGGTGTCCGCAGGCTTCGCGACGCAGGATTTAGCTGGGCCTTACTGCTTCTCGGCCTGATTCCCGTGCTGGGAACAATCACCGTCATCGTTCTGTGGGTGCAGCCCTCCAAGGTCGACGCTAGCTCCTGACGTCACCATTGGGTGAGAGCGTTCTGTTGCAGCGTACATTTCTCCCTTTCCCGTAGTACGGTGGATGCGGAAAGGGAGTGAATGGCTGTCGAGACTGCTGAGAATGAGTGGGCGACCGTAGGGGAGCGCATCAGGCTTGCCCGTGAGTCCTCGGGAATCAGTGTTCGTGAGTTGGCTCGGCGCATTGACGTTTCCGCGAGTCATGTGTCCCAGGTAGAGCGTGGGCTGGCGTCGTTTAGCGTGCGAGCTCTCTACAGCGTGGTCAATATTTTGGGCATCTCGATGGACTCGCTATTTGAAGAGGCGACGGTGCCTATTGCCACCCCCACCCTCGAGGACGAGGTCATCGCCACGTCGCAGGATGGACCCTTGGACGAGGCCGGAATCGTCTTGCGACGAGGTTCGAGACCTGCCATGCAGCTCCAATCTGGTCCTCGGTGGGAGCGACTTACTGCGAAGCCTGAAGTTGGAGCGGAGTTTATTGAGGTCATCTACAAGCCCGCGCCAGGGGCGGCTCCCCCTGAGGACTTCATTCGCCACCCTGGTCGCGAATACGGAATCATCACCAAGGGAACGCTGAGTGTTCAGGTGGGATTTGGTCGCGCCGAGATGTCAGCGGGAGATTCCATTGCCTTTGATTCCAGCATTCCGCACCGTTTTTGGAACGAGACGGCCGACGAAGTGATTGCTGTGTGGTTTGTGTTGGATGCTGCTGCCAGCGATCAGGAAGCAGAATTTCCGACCGCCGACTCTGCGTCACACCATCACGTCACGGGGTAGCGTTCTCCCTTAGGTAACGTTTTTGTTATAAACAGGTGTCAAGTAGACAGAGTGTTTTCTGTGTGTTTACACTAACGTCATAGGTGTATGCCTCAGATAGACACCCCCATGGCGAAGGAGCCAGAACTATGACCCCACAGGCGAGTCAGAGCGGTGATGTGGTGATTGAGGCGCGCGGGATTGTCAAACGTTTTGGTGGTGCGGTCGCCGTCAATAACGTCTCTCTTTCGGTCCGTGAGGGCGAGATTCACGCTGTTGTTGGCGAGAACGGTGCCGGCAAGTCCACTCTGATGCGCGTTCTGGCCGGGATTATTGAGCAGGACAGCGGAGAAGTTGTTGTAGCGGGCAAGCCGTTGGAATCTGGTGCGAAGAACTCGATTGCGGCGGGTATCGCGCTCGTGCACCAAGAGTTGAGCCTCGTGCCTGAGATGACGGTGGCAGAGAACATTCTGCTGGGATACGCCCCCACTCGTTTCGGTTTCACCAAATCGAAAGAGCTCGAAGCAATTGCGGCGGAGGCCCTGGAGGAAATCGGTGTCTCGGTCGATCTCAACGAGAGGATTTCACGCCTCTCTGTGGCGTTGCGCCAATTCGTCGAAATTGCCCGTGCCATTGCCCGCAAACCCAAAGTCTTGATTCTTGATGAGCCGACAGCGACTCTTACCCCCGCGGAGACTGACTATCTGCTAACTATGTTGCAGAGACTCGCCGCTCGGGGAATGTCCATTATTTATATCTCCCACCGGATCCCCGAGGTCATCAGGATTTGTGACAACGTCACTATTCTTCGAGACGGCCAGAAAGTCATGGAATCTGCGGTAGCCGACACCTCTCCCGAGGGGATTGTCGATCAGATGGTTGGCCGCGAGCTGAAGCTTGATTTGCAGTCGCGTCGCGACGCGAAGCCCGGTGATGTGGTGCTGAGAGCCGAAGGAATTCGCGCCCCCGGTGTCAACGGCGTCGACCTGGAGGTTCGGGCTGGAGAAATTGTGGGCCTCGGCGGCCTCGTCGGTGCGGGACGGACGGAGCTTGTCCGGGCCATCATCGGTGCAGACAACCGCACTGCAGGCCGAGTGACGAAGTTCAAAGATGGCCGAGCCCGCACACTCGCGGGATACCAGTCCGCGATTCGCAACGGGGTTGCCTACGTTCCGGAGGAGCGTCGAACTGACGGTTTGGCTCTTGCGATGTCCGTGTCGGACAACATCACCTTGACCAACCGGGACGAGTTGTCGTCATTTGGAATTCAGCTCCGAGGCAAGATTGCGCGATTCTCTCAAGATTTGGCGGAGAAGGTGGGGTTGCGTCCGCCGGAGATTCGCCGTGAAGCAGGCCAATACAGCGGTGGAAACCAGCAGAAAATCGTGATCGCCAAGTGGTTGGGTCGCAGGCCCGACTTCATCGTGTTGGACGAACCCACCCGTGGTGTCGATGTCGGGGCCAAAGCCGAAATCCACAAGCTTGTCAAGGCTCTTGCTGACGAGGGAACCGCTGTCCTCGTGGTGAGTTCAGACCTGCCTGAGTTGCTCGAGTTGGCCGACACAATCCATGTCATTCGTGACGGAAAAATCGCTGGCACGCTGCAGGGCGATGAGGCCAATGAAAAGACCGTCATGTCCTTGGCTGCCGGAGAGAAAATGGTGGACGCATAATGGCCAAAGAAACACTCACCGAAGTTATCGCCGTCGCTGAGACTGAATCGGCGATCACCAAGTCCAAGACATCGCCCTTGGAATGGGTTGCGGAGAATGGGATCTTTGTTTTCACCGCTCTGTTGATCCTCGCCTCGGTTGTCTTTGTTGACGGGTTTGCGTCGCTAGTCAACATCACCGATGTGTTCCACCGTGCCGCACCGATTGGAATCGTGGCGGTCGGCATGACGTTCGTCGTGATTAGCGGAAACTACCTTGACCTCTCCGTCGTAGCGCAGGTTGCGACGTCCGCCGTGATCTTGATTGCGGTCAGCAACGAATACGGGCTCCCACTGGCGATGCTGGCAGCGCTACTTGCCGCGGCTGTGTTTGGGATTGTCAACGGGGTGGCTGTTGGTTATTTCAAAGCGAACGCCGTGATCGTGACGCTGTCGACCACGTATATCGGGCTGGGCTTACTCCGATATTTCTCCGGGGGAAGCATTTTCTTTGGCCCTCCGGATGGTCTTATTCGAGAGTTTGGCCTGGGAAAACTGGGCCCTGTGCCCTATTCGGCCCTCGTGTTGCTCATTATGACCATTATCTTGGGCTTCGTCCTCAATCGCACCAACTTTGGATTTCTTGTTCGCTCGTTCGGTGTGAACGAGCGTGCCACGCGCCTGTCCGGCACGAACACCGCGGCGGTCGTTATCGGGGCCTTCCTCGTCACCGCTGTCGCAGCGATGGTGGCGGGCTGGGTTCTCGCCGCCTTCTCCAACACGGCGGTCTCTGCGATGTCCCAGGGGTATGACTTCCGAGCACTCGCCGCCATCATCGTCGGCGGCACGAGCGTGTTTGGTGGCAAGGGCAGCGTTTTGCGCACCCTGGTGGGAGTGATTTTCGTCAGTGTTCTTACCAATGTGCTGGTGCTCTCCGGAATTAGCTTCGGGTATCAGCAAATGGCGCTGGGAGCCCTGATTGTGACCGCCGTCACGGTGGATGCGCTGTCTCGAAAGGTGGCAAAGCGATGAGTCAGACCATGCAAATTGGGGAGCGCGAAACGTCACTCTGGGGACGTCTGCGCCTGACTATCGCCCGCCGCACCGAAGGGCGGGGAGTTGTGCTTCTCGCCGCGGTGTTGATCGTGGTGGCATTTACTGAGCCTCTTGTCTTCACCTCCTACCAGGTGAGTCTCGGACGTATCGCCTTGATTGGACTCGTTGCTTTGGGCCTCACCGCGGTCATCCTGATGGGTGAGCTCGACTTGAGTGTTGCAAGCACGCTGGCGGTGTCCGGCGTTGTCGTGGCACTCATTCCGGACATCCGCCTGGGCATCATCGCGGCCCTCGTGGTCGGTGTGCTCATTGGAGTCGTCAACGCGTTCTTCGTGGCCATTGTGGGGATCAACTCGTTCATTGCTACCTTGGGCATGCTCTTCGCTCTTCGAGGCCTGGCCTTCGTTCTGTCGGATGAGGCGCCGGTGAAAATTACTGACGTCGAGGCGGGTATCGCCTTTGGCCAGCCTCTCATCGGACCCATCACACCTCGCGTGCTGATTTTTATCCTGGCCTTCATCGCCATTCAGGTGTTTGTCTCCCGCGTGAAAGCGGGACGTGAGTTCTTCGCGGTCGGAGGGAACCGCCAAGCAGCGTATGACGCCGGTATCCCCGTCAAGCGGCGCATCTTTACGGGTTTCATGATTTCCGGGTTCGTGGCTGCTCTCGCTGGCGTTATTAACACCCTGGAGAGGACTGCCGCGGACCCGACAGCGGGGGCAACTGTCCTTCTAGCCAGTTTCGCCGCCGCCATCATCGGAGGTAACTACCTCAAGGGTGGACGTGGGTCGATTGTGGGAACACTGATTGGCGCCACGGCGCTCGGTGTTTTGCAGGTGGCTCTGACGCTCTCGGGCGTCCAGGTTCCCATCCAGCAGATTTTTATCGGTGGAATTCTGCTTCTGGCAGTGACCACTGACCCCGCCAATCTTCGAGCGGTCCTGGGAAGTGTGAGATCACTTCGCTTGGGCCGCTCGAAACTCCAGACTCCAGGGTCTGGAAGTTAGTCACCACCCGGTGACTGTCCATGAAAACAAACGGAAAGAGGCACTAATTATGCGAAAGTCTCGCATTGGGCTCGCTACTGCAGGTTTGCTTGCAGTTGCTGGTCTGACTCTTGCAGGATGTGCTACTGCCGACGAACCAGCAGCTACAGACTCTGGTTCGACCGACAGCAGCGACAGCGCTACGACTGGTGGGGAGACCTACGAGGTCTACGCACTTCTCCCACAAGGTAACGACCAACCTTATGGAA
>CAZPBS010000020.1:0-21464 GCA_964584925.1 uncultured Microbacteriaceae bacterium | reverse complement strand
GGCTGAATCCAACCGGGTAGTGTGGGGAGGCTATGTCGCCTGCAATTGAGTTCGATCTTCAGACCCCAGAGATGTCTTTTCAGGCCAGTGGTGACGCCACGGTGTCTCGCACGATCCACCCCAGTGGCCTTCGAATTCTGAGCGAGTCGGTTCCTGGTGCGCTCAGCACATCCCTTGGGTTCTGGATTGCCGTGGGATCGAGAGATGAAGACTCGGTGGCCTATGGCTCCACGCACTTTCTCGAGCATCTGCTGTTCAAAGGTACGCCTCGACGGAGCGCCCTCGATATCGCCATCGCTTTTGACCAGGTGGGTGGCGAGCACAATGCTTTGACTGCCAAAGAGCACACGTGCTACTACGCCAAAGTCCAGGACCAGGATCTTTCGATGGCTATTGAGGTTCTTGCAGACATGGTGGCTGCCTCGGTCATCGATGCTGCGGAATTTGAGGTCGAGCGCCAGGTCATCCTGGAGGAGCTCGCGATGGCCGATGATGATCCCAGCGATGTGGCCCATGAGCGCATCACCGAAACTGTCCTGCGTGATCACCCCCTGGGGCGGCCCATCGGCGGTAATCCCGACACCATTCGTGCTTCCACTCGAGAATCTGTTCTCGAGCACTACGAACGGTACTACCGGCCTCACGAGCTGGTGGTGACCGCAGCCGGTGCTGTCAATCACCAAGACCTGGTGAACCAGGTCACACAGGCTTTGAGCGACGCGGGGTGGGACCTTGGTGTTGCCAGCGCCCCGGCCGCGAGACGCGGTGTCTCCCAGGCTGAGATCGACCGAGCACCCCAGAGTCTCGTCATCACTCGACCTCTTGAGCAAGCGGTAGTAGCGCTCGCCACCCACGGCATTCGAGCCACCGATGAGCGCAGGCCGGCACTGTCGGTCTTGAGTTCGGTGCTGGGTGGTGGAATGTCCTCACGGCTCTTTCAAGAGATTCGTGAGCGACGGGGATTGGCGTATTCGGTGTACAGCTTCGCCAGCGCCTACGCCGATGCTGGCATGTTTGGCATGGCGGCCGGGACATCTCCCGCTCACGTGGGAGATGTTGCAGGGTTGATGACCTCGGAGCTGAGGTCTATCGCTGAGGAGGGAATCACGCCAGAGGAGCTCAGTCGAACCCGAGGCAACATCGCCGGAGCGTCCGCTTTGGCTCTGGAGAGTAGCGATACACGCATGATGAGACTGGGGCGCTCAGAGCTGTCCACCGGCGAGTTTGTGGATCGTGATGAAGGTCTCCAGCGCCTCTCGCGAGTGGACCTCAGTGATGTTCAATCACTTGCCCAAGAGCTCTTATCCACACCCCTCTCGGCGGTTGTCGTGGGTGCCGTGAAAGATGGCATAGTGGACGGGGTCATCGAGCAGGACACCATCCTCTCGTCATGACCTCTCAACCTCCGCGACACGTGGAGGCAATACAACAGGCTCAGACTGAGTGCCTGTAACACCAACATCACTAAAGGTTTTTCATGTCCCGGTATCTCTATCTCGTCCGTCACGGTGAACAGGTTGACGCCGAATTTGGACTCCCTGAGGGTCCCCTGAGCGAGCGTGGGCTGGAGCAGGCTGCGTTGGTAGCTGACCGCCTCGCAAGCGTTAACTTTGATGCCGCCTTCACCTCTCCGTTGCAGCGAGCTATTGACACTGCCTCGGTGATCACAGAGCGCTTGGGCATGAAGGAGGCGACACCCAGTGCGCTCCTGATGGACTGCATCCCCTCTGGACCCGAACCAGATATGCCTCCGGCCTTCGAATCGTTCTTTGGCGGCGTTACCGAGGAAGAAGTTGCCGCGGGCCAAGCACAGATGACGGATGCCTTAGGGGAGTGGTTTGCCCCGTCCAGGGAAGATCGTCATGAGCTCCTGATTACCCACAACTTCGTCATCGCCTGGTTTGTGCGTGAAGTGTTTGGGGCGAGTGCATGGCGCTGGATGGGCATCAATCAGGCCAACTGCGGTCTCACGATTATTCGGGTCCGTTCGGCAAAACCGCCAGTGCTGTTGACCCACAACGATTTAGGCCATTTGCCTCCGGAACTTCGCACCGGATTACCTGATAACCACCCTGTGTAGTCCGGGTGTGCACAGGTCCTCCTGCCTAGACTAGAAGCGTGGAATTCGAGGAGGCGAGAGCAGAGGTAGAGCGCCTCACGGAGCGTATTCTCGCTCTGCAGGACGCCTACTACCAACAGGACGCCCTGCTTGCCTCCGACGCCGAATACGATGCGTTGCTTCAGGCCCTCCAGGCTCTGGAGGAGCAATTCCCGCAGCTCTCGGGCGCTGATTCGCCCACGAAAACCATTGGTTTTGGTGGGGGAGGGTTGTTCTCGCCCGTCACTCACGCTGCTCGCATGTTCAGCCTCGACAACGTCTTCAACGACGAGGAGATGAGCGAGTGGGTAGGCAAGATTGTGGGCGAGCATCCAGACGCCAGGTTTCTGTGTGAGCTGAAGATTGATGGTTTAGCCATCAACCTGCGCTATCAGCGCGGCCAGCTTGTCAGCGCCGCCACCCGGGGTGATGGCATCACCGGTGAAGACGTCACGGAGAACGCAATCTTGGTGCCCTCCATCCCACGGTCTCTCGCGGGCACTAATCACCCCGAACTGGTGGAGGTTCGCGGTGAAGTGTTCTTCACCCTTGAGGCGTTCGAGGAGTTGAACCGGGCACAGGCTGAGGCGGGCGACAAAGTTTTTGCTAATCCAAGGAATGCGGCTTCCGGAAGTTTGCGGCAAAAAAGTGAGGGTAAGAGTGACGCCAAGCGCGCGTTGGTGGCGAAGCGCCTCGGTGCCCTATCGATGACTGTTCACGGTTTGGGGGCGTGGGATAACCCTCCAGTGGCGACGCAGAGTGGGGTCTATGACGTTGTGGAGTCTTGGGGTCTTCCCGTGTCCTCCCACGTTGGGGTGATGGGGGACGGTGCGGAAGTTGTGGACTACATCCATCGGTTTGCCGAGGCGCGCCACTCTCTCTCCCACGAGATTGATGGCGTCGTCGTCAAAGTGGATCAGTTCGAAATTCAAAACGACATGGGGGCCACCTCCCGGGCGCCGCGGTGGGCTATCGCCTATAAGTACCCGCCGGAGCAGGTCACCACGACACTGCTGGACATTGTGGTCAGCGTGGGGCGCACCGGGCGCGCGACTCCGTATGCGGTGCTCGCCCCGGTCACCGTGGCAGGCAGCGAGGTGGAGAGGGCGACACTTCACAACCAAGATGTTGTGCGTCAGAAAGCAGTCTTGATCGGCGACACTGTCGTTATTCGGAAAGCCGGAGATGTCATCCCCGAGATACTCGGCCCGGTCGTCGAAAAGCGCACCGGCGCTGAGCGTGACTTTGTGATGCCCGAGCTATGCCCGGAGTGCTCCTCCCGGCTTGCTCCAGCAAAAGTGGGCGATGTGGATTTGCGATGCCCCAACCAAAAGAACTGTCCCGCGCAGGTGCGCGGTCGAGTCGAGCACATTGGTTCCCGGGGAGGACTCGATATCGAGGGTCTTGGTGAGGTAAGCGCTGCAGCCCTCACGCAACCGCTGGAGCCCGCCACTCCTCCTCTGGTGACGGAGGCGAGATTGTTTGATCTGAGTGTCGAGGAGTTGTTCCCGATTCGCGTTCTCGTGCGTGACGCGGACACCGGAGAAGTGAAAAAGGACCCTGTGACGGGGGAACCCGTTGTGCAGACACCCTTCCGACGGAAACGCCAGAAGAGCGATCCGGCATGGGACCCCACCTCATCAATTTTCCAGGGCACTGAGGAGTGGGTTCCCTCCAAAGCGGCGTTCGAGTTGGTGGACCAGCTCGAAAAAGCACAAACACAACCGTTGTGGCGATTCCTGGTGAGCCTCAATATCCGTCACGTAGGTCCGGTGGCCGCACGGGCTCTCGCTGCAGAGTTTGGGTCGCTGGAGGCTATTGCTCAGGCCACCGCTGAGGACTTAGCCAGTGTTGACGGGGTGGGGCAGATCATTGCCGAGTCTCTGCGCGAATGGTTTGCTGTGGATTGGCACCAAGAGATTATTGACGCGTGGAGAGTGGCTGGGGTTCGTTTTGAAGATGCGCCCTCCGCGACTCCTGAGGGGGGCACCCTCTCTGGACTCACGATTGTCGTGACCGGCAGTATTCCCGGGTTCAGCCGGGATGGCGCGGAAGAGGCCGTGCGGGCCGCTGGTGGTAAGCCCACCTCGAGTGTGAGCAAGAACACATCTCTTGTTGTTGCGGGTGAGGGTGCGGGAAGTAAGAGGACCAAGGCTGAACAACTGGGTGTGCCGATTGTGGAGGCCGAATCCTTCGCCACTCTGCTGAGGGAAGGGCCCGGCGCCCTCTCGCTTTAGACTGAGAGTTCGACCAAGGAGATTCATGTCAGAAATGACCCCCGATGCCGTGCGCCATTTGGCGGGGCTTGCCCGCATTGCACTGAGCGACGAGGAGATCACCCGTTTGGCGGGAGAACTGGGCGCTATTGTGCAGGCAGTGGAGAGCGTCCAGAGTGTGGCCACCGCCGACGTCCCTCCCACCTCACACCCGATTCCCTTGGGCAATGTTTTCCGTGACGACCAGGTGGGGGACACTCTGACCACTGAGGAGGCTCTCGCCGGGGCCCCCGATCACGATGGCTCACGATTCCGTGTCACCGCGATCCTCGGGGAAGAGCAGTGAGCGAGATCACAGCGCTCTCGGCGAGCGCTCTGGCTGACGCTCTCGCGGCGGGAGAGCTCTCCAGCGTGGATATCACGTCGGCCCACCTGGAGCGCATTGAGGCAACTGAGAGCACACTGGGCTCGTTTCTTGCTCGGTCTGAGAATGCCCTCGACGTTGCAACCGAGAGCGATGCACGCCGCAAGGCGGGGTCTGCCCTCTCAGCACTGGATGGGATTCCGATTGCCATCAAGGACGTGCTCTGCACCACGGACATGGTGACCACTGCGGGTTCCCGCATTCTGGAGGGTTGGACACCCCCCTATGACGCCACTGTGGTGCGAAAGCTCCGCGAAGCGGGTCTTGTGGCGCTCGGCAAAACCAACATGGACGAATTTGCGATGGGCTCTTCCACGGAGCATTCGGGCTATCACGTCACCAGGAACCCTTGGGACCTCTCGAAGGCCCCAGGAGGCTCCGGCGGTGGTTCTGCGGCTGCTGTGGCGGCCAGACAGGCCCCGGTGGCCATTGGAAGCGACACGGGCGGCTCCATTCGCCAACCGGCAGCCTTCACTGGCACTGTCGGGGTGAAGCCCACCTACGGCGGTGTAAGCCGCTATGGCGTTATTGCTCTAGCGTCCTCGCTGGACCAGGTCGGCCCGGTCTCGAGGACCGTTCGAGACTCGGCCCTGATTCACGACGTGATCGGCGGGCATGACCCTCACGATTCGACAAGTATCCCCACTCCCTGGGCCTCTATGACCGAGGCGGCCGATCGCGGATCAGCCGCTGCTGATCTGTCAGGGCTTCGCGTAGGCGTGGTGAAGCAGTTGGTGGGCGAAGGTATCCAGGCGGGAGTCAAAGAGCGATTCGACCAGGCTCTCGAGCTCATGGCGGCGAATGGCGCTGAGATTGTGGAGATCGATGCCCCTCATTGCGAATACGCTGTGGCCGCGTATTACTTGGTGTTGCCGGCTGAAGCGTCGAGCAACTTGGCGAAGTTCGATTCTGTGCGCTTTGGCCTGCGGGTCACGCCGGAGGGAAGCCCCACCGTCGAAGATGTCATGTCGGCCACCAGGGATCAGGGCTTTGGCGACGAGGTCAAGCGACGCATCATCCTCGGCACCTATGCGTTGAGTGCTGGGTACTACGACGCCTACTACGGCAGTGCCCAAAAGGTTCGCACCTTGATTCAGCGGGACTTCGCCGAAGCTTTCGAGAAGGTCGACATTCTGGTGTCACCCTCCGCCCCCACGACCGCGTTCCCACTCGGAGAGAAACTCGATGACCCGCTAGCCATGTGGGCGGGAGATCTGACGACCATCCCGGTGAACCTCGCAGGGATTCCCGGAATGTCTCTTCCCATGGGTCTCGACCCTGATGATGGGCTCCCTGTGGGATTGCAGCTGATGGCACCGGCCTATGAGGATGCCAGGCTCTATCAGGCGGGAGCTACTCTCGAGAGACTGTTTGGTGAGCGTGATGGCTACCTGGTCGCTGATCGCACCCCGGAGGTGGCATAGCCATGGCGAAAGATCAGCTGATGGATGTGGACAAAGCTCTCGAGCTTTTCGAACCCGTCTTGGGGTTTGAAGTCCACGTGGAGCTCTCCACCCAGACCAAAATGTTCTCTGCTGCCCCCAACCCCGCAGCGATGGATGACGCCAACGTCGAGCCCAATACCTGCATTACGCCACTGTGTTTAGGGCTTCCGGGCAGTTTGCCGGTGGTGAACACGAAGGCTGTCGAATACAGCGTGAGCTTGGGTCTCGCCCTGGGTTGTCAGATTGCTCCGGTCTCCCGTTTTGCCCGGAAAAACTACTTCTACCCGGACCTGGCGAAGAACTACCAGATCAGCCAATACGACGAACCCATCGCGTTTGAAGGGTCTGTGGCTGTCGAGATGGACGATGGAACTCTGGTCAACGTCCCCATTGAGCGCGCTCACATGGAAGAGGACGCTGGCAAGCTCACCCACGTCGGAGGTGCCACCGGGCGCATTCAAGGAGCGGAATACTCCCTGGTCGACTACAACCGTGCGGGTGTTCCCCTCGTGGAGATTGTGACGAAGCCCATTGAAGGCATGGAGCACCGTGCGGGGGAGCTGGGCCGCGCCTATGTCTCGACCATTCGCGACATTGTGCGGGCGCTCGGTATTTCGAATGCACGAATGGAGCGGGGAAACCTTCGCTGTGACGCGAACGTGTCGCTGCGTCCCCGAGGCCAGGCCGCCTATGGGACCCGGACCGAGACCAAGAACGTCAACTCGTTTCGGTCTATTGAGCGTGCGGTGATGTACGAGATCCGCCGGCAAGCAGCCATCCTGGCTGCGGGCGGCAGTATTACCCAAGAAACCCGGCACTGGCACGAAGACACCGGGGTCACCTCGCCGGGGCGCCCCAAGTCAGACGCTGATGACTACCGGTATTTCCCGGAGCCTGACCTGCTCCCTGTGGAAGCGAACGCTGACTGGGTCCAAACACTCAAAGAGGCACTTCCCGAAAGCCCCGTCCACATGCGTCGTCGGCTGCGGGCTGACTGGGGATTCAGTGACGTCGATTTCCAGGCCATCGTCAACGCAGGCCTTATCCCCGAGGTCCAGGCCACAATCGAGGCCGGTGTTGAGCCCGTTGCAGCCAGGAAGTGGTGGATGGGCGAGGTGTCTCGCATCGCTAATGACCGTTCTGTGGAGCCGGCGAGCCTGGTGACACCTCAGGACATCAAGGCCCTGCAGTCGCTGATCGATCAGGGCACCCTGAATGACAAACTGGCCCGCGAGGTGCTGCTGGGCATGATTGAGGGCGAAGGCACGCCTGACGAGATTGTCGCTGCCAGAGGACTGGAAGTGGTCTCTGATGATGGCGCCCTGATGGCTGCCATCGATGAGGCGCTGGCCGCCGATCCCGATGTCCTGGAGAAAATCCGGGAAGGCAAAGTTCAAGCTGCGGGAGCCATCATTGGCGCAGTCATGAAGGCCATGAAGGGGCAAGCCGACGCAGCGCGGGTGCGCGAGCTCGTGATTGAGCGCGCCGCCGCCTCCTAGTCCTGGAGGACGTGAGTGGTGAGCGCTCCGGTGATCATCGTGCGCATGGTCGGATCGCTGTAGGCGGAGTCGCCATCACCGGGCTGCGGTCCATACGTCCCAAAGTCAGCGTGATTCGCTCCCCGAATGGTGAAGGTTCGGTATTGGCCCGGAGGGAGCAAGCTCTCCGCCTCACGGCGGAGAGAGTCATCAAGAAGGCCATCTCGGTCACCCACCACCTGGAAAACCTCGATGTCCAGGCCGGAGATGTCATTTGCGCAATAACTCGCAAACAACACGAGGTGAGTGACCGCAGGATGTGATGCCTCCATGCAGGCCTTCACACCACCCAGGGAGTGTCCAGCGAGAACCCAGCTGGTGATGGCTGGAAAGTCTGCCGTGAGTTCTTCCACACCCCTGGAGTCCACTAGGGCCATGTTGAACAGGGGATCCACGACCACGACAGTCGTCCCTGCGGCGGCGATGTCGGCGAGTGGGTAAAGGTAGCTGTAGGGGTCAACGCGGGCTCCAGGGAAATAGAGCATCCCGCGGGGGAGAAGTCCATTGGTCGGTGACATCACGACTCGAGCATCGGAGGCTCGCACCTGAACACGGTCGTCTCGAAACACCTCGAGCGTCGCGTCCCGATCGGCAGGGAAAACAATGTGGAAGTAGGTGAGGAACCCGACCAGCGTGACCAGAAGAGAGGTGAGCGCGGTCCACCCGGTGATGCGGATACGCCGGAGCCGAAGCCTCCGTCTGCGCTCGTGTGGTGTCATGTTCCCCTCATTCTGGTATGGAATACTGGGGTAATCATGAACATTTTCTTGGTCGTCATTTCCTCAGCGATTTTCTTGGCATCGTTTCCGATGTTCACCTACTCGTTTGTTGTCCCTGAGGTATTTGCGCCCTGGCTCTTCGCCGCGGGTGTCCTGACGGCATGTCTGGCTTTTGCTATCCCGATTGTCTTCGCGGGCCGACGCCGCTAGGCGTCAACAGACAGCACGCGGTTCGAGAAGTTCTCGAGGCGTTGCCTCATCCCCACGGCTTTGTGGCGGACAATTCTCTCGGGGTCCGGCTGATCTTCCGACTCTGGGGGAGTGATTCGAATCAGGGTCGAGCAGGCCAGGTCGGCACAGAGGTAGGTCCCCACCGTATTGCCACGTTTGCCCTCCTCGCCAGCCTTCGGCGCAGTGAACAGGCTCACCTGGGGAGCAGGTTGGGCGGTGTGACAGAGAACACAGATGGCGCTCTTTCCCGCCGGCATCTGGCTCTCTGCTGAGCGCACCATGAAACCGCGGGGAGAATCTCCCACCCAGAACACGAGGTAACCCTTCGTGTTGTGGTTGACATCTCGCCATCCCAGAAACTCGCGCTCATCCCACAGGGTCTCGTGGAGTCCGGGTATCGACATTGACTCGAGGTCCGCCTCGGTCATATTGATCATGGAGCGACGGATGTCATCAACAGTTACCGGGCGCACCTAGCCATCCTAAACAGCGACTCGTTGAGATGCCTGGACATGAGTGTGGGGCCACCAGATAACTGGCAGCCCCACACTGGTGAGTCTAAAAAATGAAGACTAGAGAGGGCGGATGTTCTCCGCCTGGGGGCCCTTCTGGCCCTGGGTTACGTCGAACTCAACGCGCTGGTTCTCCTCCAGTGAGCGGTAACCGCTGGACTGGATGGCGGAGAAGTGGGCGAATACGTCGGCGGTGCCATCATCAGGAGTGATGAAGCCATAACCTTTTTCACCGTTGAACCATTTAACGATTCCGGTTGTCATACGTGTTTCTCTTTTCTGTGGTGCCTTGGTGCGTAGCTTCGACGCTCGAAACTAACGGTCGAAACTACCTCTAACTCTCACTCCCGAAGGAGCGCACCCACCAGAAACTGTCAGGTCACGAGTCGTCGGAAAACAAACGACTCTCATAGCGTAGCGGGAATACCCTGCGGGGACTACCCCCTGCACTCAGGCTTCCCCGGTGTGGCGTGGGTACCCTGGTGCGCATGGCTGCCGACGTTGAGTCCGTCTGGGACTACCCCCGTCCACCCGCCCTTGACCCCTCGAGCGAGCGGGTTGTTGTGAGACATCGAGGTCACGTCCTCGCCGACACTACGTCGGCCATCCGAGTTCTGGAGACTTCTCACCCCCCGACCTACTACATCCCCTTCGCCGATGTGGACTGGAACTTCCTGGAGAGGGTAGAGGGGTCGACCTGGTGTGAGTTCAAAGGTGCTGCCAGCTATGCGGACATCGTGGTGGAGGGCCACCGGATTCCCCGGTCGGCCTGGTGGTACGAAACCCCTACACCTGGTTTCGAAGCGCTGAAAGATTACCTTGCGCTCTACCCCGGCAGAGTGGACGAAGCGACCGTGGACGGAGAGGTTGTCCAGGCCCAAGAGGGAGACTTCTACGGTGGGTGGATTACCTCCCGGGTGGTTGGGCCCTTCAAGGGAGCCCCCGGAACGCTCGGCTGGTAGGCACCTGCCAGAATGCTCGTATGACATCGTTGCGTGAACTCTCCGAGTCTGATCTCGAGGGTGTGGTGGAGATCAACAACGCCGGATACCCTGCGGTTCCCCTCGTCACGCTGGAGGAGATTCGCAGTCTGTACGAACTCTCGAGCTACCGAATGGCAGCGCTCAACGACAAGGGAGAGATCGTCGGTTTCGCACTGGCCATGAATCCTGGTGCCGACTATGACAGCGAGAATTATGTCTTTTTCGAGGGTCGGTTTGAGAATCACCTTTACATTGACCGGATCGTGTTTGCCGATTCTGCGCGGGGGCTGGGCTTAGGAACAGCGCTCTACGAGCATCTCTTTGATTTCGCGAGGACCCAAGGGCGCACCGCTGTCACGTGCGAAGTGAACCTCGAGCCACCGAATCCTGGCAGCCTTCGGTTCCATCGTCGTTTTGGTTTCGAAGATGTCGACACTCAGGCCACCAAGGGTGGCGCAGTTGTGGTGCAATTACTCCAGGCGCCCCTTGCTTAGGAGACTTTTGTGCAGCTAGCGGACAGAGCACCCAGTGTGTCTATTGTCATTCCCGCATTCAACGAGGAAGACACCATTCGCGCGTGCGTGACGGCAGCGGTCGGACAGACTGTGCCTGCCGATGAAATCATCATCGTGGATAACAAGTCCACGGATCAGACACCCGTCATCTTGAAAGAGTTGCAGGACGAGTTTCCTGACGCGCCCATCATTGTGTTGCAGCAAAACGAGGCGCAAGGGATTACCCCAGCCCGCAACATGGGCTTTGACGCTGTTACGTCGGACATCATCGGACGCATCGATTCAGATTCCGTTCTCGAACCCAACTGGGTGGAAGAGACCAAGAAAGTCTTTCTTGATGAGAATGTTCACGCCGCTACCGGCCCTGTCATTTACTACGACATGCCACTGCGTCGCTATATGGCGAGGGCTGATGACACAGCACGGCGAGCCATTTCCAAACTCGTCAAGCAGTACCACTTCCTCTTTGGCACCAACATGGCGTTGCGCAGAACCTCCTGGGAAGCAGTCCGTGACGAAATCTGTCTCGATGCGGACCGTGAGATGCACGAAGACATTGACCTCTCCGTCCACCTTTTTGATGAAGGCTTCACTATTGTGTATGCGCCCAGCATGGTGGCGGGGATGTCGAGTCGCCGAGCAGACGATTCCCCCAGTGATTTCTTGACCTATGTTCGACGTTTTGACAACACGTATAACCACCATGGCCTGCGCCAAGCCGTGCTGCGCATTCCCCAGTGGGCATACCTCGGTATCTACCCGGTGGCGAAGAGTTTGCGCTGGAGCATGAAGCTGCGCGATTCCCTCAAGCGCTAGACTCTTCCCCGTACACGGGAGTCCCGAAGGGGACTGAGAGGAAACCGCGAGGTTTCGACCGTCGAACCTGATCTGGGTCATGCCAGCGAAGGGAGGACATCTCGCTCCCGTGCCCTACCCAACAACAGTTGATGAAAGGCACGAAATGAATACTGCAGCTAACCGTTTTGCGTGGCGACCACGAGACATTGTTCTCGCCAGTGTCGTCGGTGTGGTGGCCGGAGGGCTATTTGTCCTCTGGAACATCGCTAATGTTCCACTCCTCGAGCCACTCGGAGCGCTTTTGCCCGGTTTCCAGGCCCTTGGCCATGGAGTGTGGCTCATGGGAGGTCTGCTCACCGCACTCGTGGTGAGAAAGCCTGGAGCCGCCCTCTATGGGGAGATTCTCGCCTCCACTGTGTCCGCACTCGTGGGAAACCAGTGGGGCGTCATCACTCTGGTTTATGGCGCGGTGCAGGGCCTTGGTGCTGAACTGATCTTTGCGCTCTTCGCCTACCGGGCGTGGGGCTGGATTGCAGCTCTCGTCGCCGGTGCTGGCTCTGGAGTCGCGATGGCAGCTCTTGACCTCACCCTCTACTACGCGGGTGCGGGAACCAGCTTCATGACGATCTATGCGATCTCCTCTGTTGCTTCTGGAGCATTTCTGGCGGGCCTCGGCAGTTGGGCTATCACCCGAGGGCTTGTGAAAGCGGGTGCGCTACGTCAGTAGTGGCCGGCGTGGGTGCTGCCCGGGTAGAGGTCTCGACGCTGTCGTGGACCTTCCCCGGGCAGCACCAGCCTGCCCTGCACGACATCGATCTTGTTATTAATCCGGGGGAGAGAGTTCTGCTTCACGGACCCTCTGGTTCCGGGAAATCCACGCTCGCGGGCCTTCTTGCAGGCGTAATGAGAGACCCCGATGATGGCACCGGCCGGGGCGTCATTACTGTGTCGGGGGGCACTGCCCGTGGATTGGTACTGCAGCAGCCCGAGAATCAAACCGTCATGGCGCGGGTCCATGACGACGTTGCCTTTGGCTTAGAGAACTCGTTAGTTGCGCCCTCAGACATGCAATCCCGCATCGAGCAAGCTCTGGCTGATGTGGGACTTGAGCTGGATCCTGATCACCCCACCCGCGAGCTTTCCGGAGGCCAACGGCAGCGTTTAGCCCTCGCGGGAGCGCTAGCGATGGAGCCGGGGCTTCTCATCCTGGATGAGCCCACGAGCTCCCTCGACCCTGACGGGGTCACTGCTGTTCTTGCTGCGATTGAGCGGGTGCTTTCAGCGCGAGATATCACCCTCGTGGTCATTGACCACGACCCTTCTCGCTGGTGGGGACTGGTGGACCGGGTGATCACGATGGAGGACGGACATCTCGTCCGTGATGCGCTCATGACTGGTCAAGCACTCTCCGTAGCACAGCTGGAAGCCTCAGAGCCTGCCGTGCTGGGTGACGAGGTCCTGGTCGCGCACAATCTTGTGGTGTCACGCGATGGCACCAGCGGCCTGGCGGGCCCCTTCAGCGTGTCGCTGAGGGCCGGTGAAATTCTTGCTCTTCGCGGACCCAACGGGTCAGGGAAAACCACGCTTGCGATGACGCTCGCTGGCCTTCTGCCCCCACTCCAGGGGAGTGTGTCGGTTGCGGGGAGCAATCCTCATCAGCTTGGCTCCCGAGAGCTTTCGTCCCTGGTGGGGGTTGTGCCCCAAAACCCGGCTCATAGTTTCCTTCGCTCGAGCGTCAGGGCCGAGCTTGGTGTGGCCGGCGCCGAAAAGGTTGCCCGCCAGTGGGGCTTGAGCCACGTTCTTGATCATCACCCGTTGTCTCTCAGCGGCGGGCAGCAACGTCGTCTGGCGCTCGCTCTGGCAATGCAGGCCGGTCAGAAACTGCTCGTGCTGGATGAGCCCAGTCAATCGCTGGATAGTGCTGGACTTGCCGAACTGGTCAGGTATCTCCGAGAAGCTACTGAGGGGGGCATGGCTGTGGTGATGGCGACCCACGATGACGCGCTGGTCGAGGCGGTAGGGGCCGCGGTCATCACACTGGATGCCTCACCGCCACGTCCCGTGGAGCCTGTTGAGATGGGCCCGCTGGCACGAGCGAACCCGCTAGCACTATTTGCCGGAGCCCTCGCACCGGCCGTGGCATTGCTCTCCACTATCGATGTAGTGTCTGCGAGCGTGGCGCTCGGTCTCATGCTGGCCTGCCTGCCCCTCATTGCGCGGGGCGTGCCACGTCTGGCCATCAGGATGCTTCCGGTCGGACTGGCCTCAGTGTTATCTGCCGTGACCATTGCGCTCTATGGCCAAAGCTCTGGCGAGCTATTTTTTCAGTGGGGACTTGTGGTGGTGTCAGAAGGGTCACTCTCCCTGGCTCTTGCGACTGCCCTTCGGATTCTGGCGATTGGTGGCCCGGCCGTCATTCTGTTTTCCCAGGTAGATGCCACTCGCTTTGCGGACTCGCTGAGCCAGCAGTTGCGACTACCCGAAAACTTTGTGGTGGGAGGTTTGGCAGGTCTTCGTCTGCTGGAGGTGGTGGCAGGAGATCGCGAAGTCCGAGGGTGGATGATGAGAGCACGGGGCATGGGGGACGCAGGTCTGTCCAGACGTGTGGTCAGCACGGCGTTCACCATTTTTGTCTTAGCGATCAGGCGCTCACACACCTTGGCGATGGCGATGGAAGCCCGAGCTTTTGGGCTGCATCGCAAGAGAACCCATTACCGAACCTCAGTGTTCCCGCCCAAGGATTACCTCTGGCTTGCAGGAGGAGTGGCCATCGGCGCACTCTCGCTCACTGCGGCATTACTGACGGGGAGTTTCAATGCCGTCCTCGGGTAATGCATCAGTAACGCTCATCGATGGGCGCTCGGGGGCGGGAAAATCAGTTTTTGCCACGAACCTGGCGGAGCAACACGGCGCTGTGGTGGTCAGTATTGATGACGTGTATCCCGGGTGGGATGGGCTGGATGCCGGGAGCTGGCATATCCACTGGCACCTCGTGACACCTTTTCTGGCAGGCCTTGCCGGTCGCTACCGACCGTGGTTGTGGGAGGAGGGTCGACGAGGGGACTGGGTCGAGATTCCACCAGGGAAACCCCTCATCGTGGAGGGGTGCGCAGCGATTCGTCGTGAATCACCGCTGGAATCGACAACGCGCATCTGGATCGAAACAGACGACGAAATCCGCAGGAAACGCGCGCTGGAGCGCGATGGAGAGATGTATGCCCCGCACTGGACCAGGTGGGCGCTCCAGGAAGAGAGATTCCTCGAGCGTCATCACTCGCGAGATATCGCGAGTGAGATTAAGTCTTTGGGGTGAGTAACGGGGCTTGAACCCGCGACCTCCTGGACCACAACCAGGCGCTCTACCAACTGAGCTATACCCACCATGAGCGACTCTTGCGAGTCGAGCCCCACAAGTGTATTACAGGCGAGACGCCCATGCTTCAGCGATGCTTTCGCTGATGGCTTTCAACTCTTTGGTCTCGGGTCCTGGTTGGTCCACGAATACGGCGCTGCGGTAGTAGGCGAGCTCACGAATGGACTCCAGGATGTCGGCGAGCGCCCGGTGCCCGCCGTTCTTGTCGGGGGACTGGTAATAGGCCTTCGGGAACCACTGCTTGGAGAGCTCCTTGATGGTGGAGACATCAATGTTTCGATAGTGCAGGTATTCGTGAACGTCTGGCATGTACTTCTGCAAGAACATCCGGTCAGTGCCAATGGTGTTTCCTGCGAGGGGAGCGCTCTGAGCGTCGGGGACGAAACGTTGGATGTACTCGAGAACCTGCGTCTGCGCTTCTGGGAGGCTGAGGCCCCCCTCGAGCTCGTCCAGTAGGCCACTGGAGGCGTGCATTTCGCGGACAAAATCGCCCATCTGGTCAACAGCTGCTGCTGACGGCTTGATGACAACCTGGAAACCCTTATCCACGGGGGTGAGATCGTAATCGGTGATGACCACGGCGACCTCGACAAGTTCATCGACAGCGGGATCAAGGCCCGTCATTTCACAATCCACCCAGACCAGGAGGGAATTCGATGCGCTTGCCACCCGGGGAGTCTATCGGGCGAGCGATGCGCGGGTGAGGCCCACCACATACGCGGTAGAGAAACCGAAACCCACGAGCGCATAGACAACGCTGAACCAGGTGAAGGGCACGGGTATGAGCAGCGTGGTGACGCCCAAGCCTCCCGCAGCCAGCATCATGACCACCGACGCCCCCTGGACTCCCCTGTCACTGGCCGTGAATGACACGACGGCCATGTTGCCGGTGAGAGCGATCAAGGTCACTCCGATCATGACCATGGACCAGACCAGTGGCGCGCTGGTATCCAGGCCCAAAAGCTCCAGGAAGAAACCGGGAGCAAGGATCAGTGCAATCGCGCTCAGGCCGAAAACCGTGGCGCCAGCGCGCAAGGTGTAGCGAAGAAACGTCATTGCAGGATTCTACGCGAGGGGCGAACGGAGCTTTGGGGGAGGTTTCATCTCACCTAGATTGGGAAGTCCTGGACTTAGGGAGTTCCTAGACAACCATCAGGCGATTGCAAGATGGCTAATGCCAGACTGAAAGCCCGGAGCCTCAAGGGTTCCGCCAGAGGAGATACGTAGAGCGTGAAAACACGGACCAAAGTCATCATCGGCGTCGTTGCGGCACTGGCAGTGGTGGGAGCGGGAGCCGGCATTGCCGTCTCGGCCTCCGCACCAGAGGAGGCCACTGTCCTTACGGAGAGCGCCCAAGTCCGAGACGTGGATGTCACCGTGGCAGCGTCGGGAACCGTTGACCCTGCACTTGAGTTGGGACTTCAGTTCCCCGGTGCCGCTACAGCCCAGCTCGCCACCCTTGAGGTTGAGGTGGGAGATGTCGTTGCCGAAGGTGATGTTCTCGCAACACTAAAGACTGAGGCTCTCGAAGCTGCTGTTGCTAGCGCCCGATCGGGCGTTGCGAGCGCACGAACTGCTGAGTTGCAGGCTCTGCAAGCCCTGGAAACAGCCGAACAGGCTGTCGTCGCGGCGCGCCTCAACTATGAAAACATTTACGACGAATACCCCTCCACTATCGCTGACCAACCCAACCAGCACATCGCGCTCGAGAACGCTCAGGCTCAGCAAGCCTCCGCCGCCGCGCAACTGACCGCCGCGCAACAGCAAGTGGCAGCTGCAGGCCCCGCGAAGACCTCTGCGTCGGCACAGTTGACCTCTGCGCTTGCCAACCTCGAGAACGCAACGATGACGGCACCGCGTGCCGGAACAATTGTCGCCATCGCCTCTGAGGTGGGAGAGCCGATTGGGGCCACGAGTGTGGGCACTAGCGGCACCAGCGGATTCATCATCTTGGCGGGCCTGAATGAGTTTGTTGTCACCGCCGACTTTGCTGAATCCGATGTAGTCGGTATTGCACCTGGTCAAAAGGTGAGCCTCGAGTTCGATGCTCTACCGGATGAGCCTCGGGAGGGTGAAGTCACGCACGTAGCACCATTTGGTGCCGTGGACCCCTCAGGTGCATCTCTGACCACCTATGAGGTCACGGTGAGCGTTCCTAACGCTCCCGCAGGATTGCGCGCAGGAATGACCGCGCAGGCGAGTATCACCACGGAAGAGCGCCTCGGAGTGGTGGCAGCCCCGGTCACCGCACTGGTGCCCACTGAAGACGGTTTTGTGGTGCGAGTCCAGGCTGAAGACGGAACAATCTCCAACGTTCCTGTTGAGGTAGGAATACGCGGTGGCTATTGGGTAGAGATTGTCTCGGGTCTCTCTGAGGGTGACCGAGTCGTGACCGGTTCCGACGGGGAGCTCCCCGCCACGGACACCGGTTTTGGTGGCGGGCGGCCCGAGGGCGCTGAAGAGAACCCTGATCTGAATTGAGCGACTACGTCGTCGAGCTTTCTGACGTCCGTCGGGAATACCAAACAGGTGAAGTGCCCACGGTGGCACTCGCAGGTGTGAGCCTGAAAGTTCAGCGGGGCGAATTTGTCGCCATCGTGGGACCTTCGGGGTCCGGTAAGTCGACACTGATGAACCTGATCGGCTGTCTGGATCGTCCTACGGCAGGAACAGTTAAAATCTCGGGCAAAGACATCTCGAGTTTGGATGACAACGAGCTGACCGCCTTGCGCTCACGAGCGATTGGTTTCGTGTTTCAACAGTTCCAATTGTTACCCCTGACCTCGGCGGTAGAAAACGTCGCAGCACCCCTGCTCTACCAGGGCCTTCGCCCCAGAGAAGCTCACAAGCGCGCTGCTGCCATGCTGACTCGCTTGGGACTTGGCGAGCGACTTGACTTTGACCGTGGGCGCCTTTCCGGTGGTCAGCAACAGCGTGTGGCCATCTCGCGCGCTTTGGTGACAAACCCGGACCTCGTTCTCGCAGATGAACCCACGGGAGCGCTCGACACCTCCTCAGGGGCCGCGGTCATGGAAGTTTTCAAAGAAATGAATGCTGAAGGCCGCACGATTGTCCTAATTACCCACGATTTGGAAGTTGCGGCGGCTGCGAAACGACGCATCTACATTCGCGATGGTCTTATTGAGCGCGATGAAGCAGACGTGATGGCGGGGACACAGTGAATCTCTGGTTGACGTTCCGTTTGTCCCTGAGCCGAATTGTGGCAGCAAAGGTTCGCTCGGGCCTCACGATGCTCGGCATCATCATCGGTGTCAGCGCTGTGGTGGCGCTCACCGCTGTCGGTCAGGGCGCAGAGCAAGGAATTGACAGCTCATTAGCATCGCTTGGGGCGAACCAAATTACGGTCTCTGCGTCGACTCCCACCGGCTTGGAAGAGAAAGATGCAGCGGCTATCGCCGACATCGAGGGTGTTCTCAAAACCAGCACAGAAGTTCGCACCCAGGGGACCATCGCCTATGGCAGCGAATCCATCCGCGCAAGCATTATTGGTGTTTCCCCGACGTATGAAGATCTCGGAAACCCTGATGTTGCCGTGGGATCTTTTCTCCCGACGGCACCCGGTTTGCAAAATTCACGGACGATCGTCGTGTCTGCGAGAGGCGCTGACCAGCTGGGGTTCACGACTGATTCCATTGGAGATAGCGTCCGGGTGAACGGCCTAGCTTTCACCGTCGTTGGCGTCCTCGATGACGCGGATGGCTTTGGTTCCGGTGCCAATGTGTACATTACTCAGGAAGCAGCGCGAAGCCTTTTCTCCAAATCGCCCTACCTCTCCGTTATTCGTGTCCAAGCGGAGTCTGAGGAAGCAGTCTCCCCGGTGGAGTATCGGGTGGAGAGTTTCCTGCGTTACTCCAAGGATGTTCGGGATGACGACGATGCGACCTTCTCCATCTTCAACCAGGCAGCGCTTCAGGACACCATTCGCACGGTGACGGGAACACTCGGGATTCTGATTACCGGAATTGCTGGAATCTCACTCGTCGTCGGTGGAATCGGAATTATGAACATCATGTTGGTGTCGGTGCGTGAGCGAACCCGTGAGATTGGTGTCCGCCGGGCTATTGGAGCCAGGCAGTCACAGATTTTGACCCAATTCCTGATGGAGGCGGTGGTTCTCTCGACACTTGGTGGGCTCATCGGTCTGACGATTGGCCAATTGGCGTCGTATGGCTTCTCGATACTTGGAGGGTGGGAGTTCTTCATTGACCCGACCACAGTGTTTGTCGCTCTGGGCTTCAGTGCCCTTGTCGGAGTCGTCTTTGGGGTGTGGCCAGCACGGACTGCAGCGAAGCTACAGCCTGTGGATGCCCTGCGATTCGAATAGGGAGACTGGGTCGTTAACGTCCCTGTGACATTGCCTTGCTACTGTCGCAAACATGTTAGAAAGTGCGTTTAGTCAGATAGCACTCATTCTTCTTGTTGCCGCCGTGGTCGGGTTTCTCGCCAATCTTCTGCGGCAACCCCTGATTGTTGCGTACATCTTCGTAGGGATTTTGTTGGGTCCCGCTTTTCTGGGCTTGGTTTCCGCGGGCGAAGAGATTGAACTGCTTGCGAAATTTGGCATCGCTATTTTGCTGTTCTTGGTCGGCCTCAAGCTCGACATCAGTTTGATTCGCTCCACCGGGCTTGTCGCCCTGACGACCGGTGTCGCCCAGGTGTTCATCACCATGGGAATTGGGTTCCTCATCGTGTTGGCGTGGGGATTTGAGTGGATTCCTGCCCTGTATATTGCGCTGGCTCTTGCGTTCTCCTCGACCATTATCATCATCAAGGTGCTTTCAGATAAGCGTGAGCTAGACCAGTTGCACGGTCAGATTGCGGTGGGAGTTCTGATCGTGCAGGACATCCTCGTCATCGTGGCCATGGTGGTCATCGCCTCACTGGGCTCCGCCGATGGCGCCCTCGAGCCGACGTCGTTGTGGGTCACGCTGGTGGGCAGCGTTGTTTTCCTCGGTGTGGTGGCTCTTCTTGCCCGCTATGCGATTCCTCGCCTTCTCTCTGTCTTGGTGAGAAGCCAAGAGCTAACCCTGCTCTTTGGGGTCGGGTGGGCGATGTCCTTGGCAGGAGCTAGTCAGATTCTGGGATTGTCGATGGAGATTGGTGCCTTTGTTGCGGGAGTAGCGCTCGCCTCGACTCCGTACCGTGAGAGCTTGAGTGCTCGAATGGTGAGCCTTCGCGACATCATGATTCTGTTTTTCTTCATCGAGTTGGGAACGTCGCTCAGCTTTGAGGATGCGGGATCACAGATTCTTTTTGCCGTAATCCTGTCGGTCTTTGTTCTGGTGCTTAAGCCCCTCATTGTGATGGTCATCATGGGGGCGCTCGGATACCGGAGTCAGGTGTCGTTCAAGGCCGGTTTTGCACTCGCGCAGATCAGCGAGTTCTCGCTGATTCTTATCGCTTTGGGGTATTCGCTCGGTCAGGTTGATGGAGAGATTTTGAGCTTGGTGACCCTGGTAGCCATCATTACGATCACCCTTTCCACGTACTTCATCCTCTATTCCGACAGGCTCTACGCGTTGGCAGCGCCTATCTTGCGTCGTTTCGATCGCGTGGATTCTCATGATGAGGACCGCGAGGGTTCCCAAGCGCACCCGTTCGACGCCATCGTGATTGGTGTGGGCAGGCTGGGGTCCTCCGTGGTGCGGGGCATGCAAGAAAAAGGCGGACGACTCTTGGTTGTCGACCAGGACCCTCGCGCACTGCGCGCCGTGCGCGGTGAAGGAGTAGAGACTCTCTTTGGCGATATCAGTGACCCCGATTTTGCCGCATCGCTTCCTCTCAACGAGGCCGATGCGGTGATCTGCACCGCTCATGACCGGAGCACCAATCTTGTCTTGCTGGAAACCCTCAACAGGTTCAAGTTTGACGGCCGTATCTGCCTCACTGCTATGGATGAACCCACGGCAAAGATGCTGGCAGAGAACAAGAACGTCACCGTCATTAAGCCTCTCAAGATGGCGGCGAACCGCATCGTCGACGCGTTGCCGGAAATGCGGGAGCGCTAGACGTTCAGAGTCAGGCTGGGGGTCTGAGAGCGTGACACACAAGGGTACATAACACCCAGTTCATCTTTGTCTGAATCGGACATCACCGAGTCCAGGTGTTCTGGGGTTCCCTCCAACACTGTCGCTTCGCACGTTCCGCACGTTCCTCGGCGACACGACGCCGGCAGCGCAATTCCTGAGTTCTCCAGTGCTTCCAGGGTTGTCTGATCAGCGTCGACCGTGACTGTCGTGCCACTGGCTGCGGTGATCACGGTGAAGGAGTCAAGTCGCCCGTTGGAGGTTCTTACTTGGGGCTCAAATCTCTCGAGATGGAGTCGCTTGGGTGCAACGAGTTGCTCGAGTGATGCCAAGAGCTCTGCTGAACCACACGCATAGACATCGGCTGCGGGGTCGAGGAGCTCCTCCAGGGGAGCTCGTGACCCTCGTTCCCCGGAGGCCCAGATTGTCACCCGGTCGCCATACTCCCTCCTGAGTTCATCAACGAAGAGCAAGTCCTCCATGGTTCGACCTAGATAGAGCAGTGACCAATCGCGGCCTGCCGGCACAGAGTGAATCATGGAGCGAAGGGGAGTTATCCCCACGC
>CAZPBS010000019.1:5348-22072 GCA_964584925.1 uncultured Microbacteriaceae bacterium | reverse complement strand
GCAGGTGCTCAGGTCTGGAACTACACAGGCGTGCAGATCCAGGTTTCCTGCGGTGTTGTGCCCGCCCCTGAAAATGATGTCTTACTCGACTGATGAGCTCTAAATCAGGGCTCGCTCTCGCCGGTGTGGGTGCTCTGGCACTCGGCGCAGCGGCGTGGGGAGCATTAGTCGAGCGGGAAAACTTTCGTGTACGACGAGAAACCCTTCCCATACTCGACCCCGGTAGTGAGCCCATTCGGGTTCTGCACCTCAGCGACATCCACATGGCGCCCTGGCACAGCTCCAGCGTGCGGTGGATTCGAGAGCTGATCGAACTGCGTCCGGATGTGGTGGTGGGGACAGGCGATTTTCTCGGCCACCCGGAGGGTCTTTCCGCACTGACCGAAGCATTGATGCCCTTTCGCGGGGTTCCCGGTGTGGTCACCCACGGATCTAATGACCGAGTAGCGCCCAGGGTGAAAAACCCCTTCTCTTATGTCCTCGAGCCTTCTCGTCCCCACGGGGATCACTCCGGAGAGGCGATGAATTTTGCAGGTCTTCAAGAGCTTTACCAAACGCTGGGATGGAGCGACATTGATAACGGTGTCGCTCGCATGGACATTCGCGGCAGCTCGTTGGAATGGGTTGGTGTGGGGGACGCACACTACGGCCTCGATGATCTTCCGGGCCTTCCCGGACTACTTGATAAGGAGCGGGAGGACACCGAAGCCGGCACCACTTCGATCACGACGCTGGGTGTGACACATGCTCCTTATCAACGAGTCCTCAACGCCCTCCAAAACAACGGTGCTGAGGTTATCTTTGCCGGGCACACCCACGGTGGACAGGTGTGTTTGCCTGGAGGGCGAGCACTCACCACCAACTGCGACCTCCCGACGTCCATGGCCTCTGGAGTCCATGTGTGGACCCACGCGGGCAAAGCGTCCTACCTCCAAGTGTCCGCCGGCCTTGGCACCAGTATCTACGCGCCGGTGCGCCTGTTCTGCCCACCCGAAGCCGTACTCGTCACGCTCGTGGCGGACGACATCGGGTACGCTTGAGCCCTGCCTCACAGGGCACTTCCACATCGCGGGGTGTGGCGCAGCTTGGTAGCGCGCGTCGTTCGGGACGACGAGGTCGCAGGTTCAAATCCTGTCACCCCGACCACTAACTGAAGTCTGGGTCTGGCTCCGCTAGGTCCTGGATAACCTCCTGGGGGACGTAGCCACTGGCAAGACGCCCGCCACTTTCATCCAAGTAACACTCCCCACACAGCGATTCATAGGTGACCTCGCCGCCATCAATGGCGACCTGCGCTCCATCGAAGACGAACTGACCATTCACTTTCCTGGTGTTGAAGACAGCTTTTCGCCCGCATCGACAGATGGTTTTGAGCTCCTCCAAAGAGTGGGCAATCTCCAGGAGGCGCCTCGAACCGGGAAAAGCCACCGTCTGGAAATCCGTGCGGATGCCGTAGGCCAACACCGGAATGTTGCGACGAATCGCAATGATGAACAGGTCATCGACTTGGCGGGGGCTCAAGAACTGGGACTCATCAACGAGGAGACAGGAAATTGTCTCCCCAGTCTGGCGTGCGATGACGTCTGATTCGTTGTCGATCATGTTCACCACATCGGTAGCAGGACCAATGATCAGGTCAACCTCTCGTGACACCCCCAGTCTCGAGACAATCGTGCGATCGCCCTTGGTATCGACCATGGGTTTCGCGAGAACAACTCGCTGCCCACGTTCCTCATAGTTGTGAGCAGCTTGCAGGAGCGCTGTTGACTTACCGGAATTCATCGCTCCGTAGCGAAAATACAACTTAGCCACGACCAGCTACTCCCCTCTGGGCAATCTCCACCACGTTCCGAAGAAGAAGAGCTCTCGTCATGGGCCCAACACCCCCGGGGTTTGGCGAGACATACCCGGCAACCTTCCACACATCGGGAGCAACGTCCCCCACAACCTGAGCTTTCCCGCCATCCATCACACGACTCACTCCCACATCCAACACCACCGCGCCTGGCTTCACCATGTCCGCAGTCACGATGCCCGCGACCCCCGCAGCCGCCACAATCACATCAGCCTGGGCAACCAACTCAGCGAGGTTGGCAGTTTTTGTGTGAGTAAGAGTCACCGTCGCATCCAATCCGCGCCGGGTCAACAACAAGCCGATCGGTCGACCCACTGTCACACCGCGCCCCAGCACCACGACGTGTTTGCCCGACCACGATATTCCGTGGCGCTCGACAAGCTCCACGATTCCTTGGGGGGTGCAAGGCATGGGTGAGTCCATGTCGCCACCGACCTGATTCACCAAACGTCCCAAATTCATCGGGTGCAGTCCGTCGGCGTCCTTGACCGGGTCGATGCGCTCCAACACAGCGTCCTGGTCAATGTGATCGGGGAGCGGTAGCTGCACGATGTACCCGGTCACACCGGGGTTGTCATTGAACTCGTCAATCGCCGCGAGGACTTCCTCTTGGGTTGCGCTGGCGGGCAAATCGATTCGGTAGGACTCAATTCCGACCTCGCCGCAGTCCTTGTGTTTCCCCGCGACATACCAGGTTGATCCCGGGTCCTCTCCGACCAGAATTGTGCCCAGGCCCGGAGTCACTCCCACTTCGTGGAGAACACGGACCTGGTCAGCAATTTCCGCTTTGATGACTTGGGCCGTAGCGGTCCCATCAAGAGTGGTTGCTCTCATAGGTGGCTAGGAAAGCTCGGGATAGAGCGGCCACGCCTGGGTCAACTGCGCCACTCGCCCCTGCAATGCCGAGATATCGGGGTTTGGCATCAGAGTGTGAGCGATGATGTCTGCCACCTCCGTGAATTCCGTCTCACCAAATCCTCGTGTCGCCAGCGCTGGGGTTCCGATGCGCACACCGGAGGTGACCATCGGAGGCCTGGGGTCAAAGGGAACCGCGTTACGGTTCACAGTAATTCCCACGTGGTGCAGAAGGTCCTCGGCTTGCTGCCCGTCCACGGGCGAGTTCCGCAAGTCCACGAGGGCAAGGTGAACATCAGTTCCACCGGTCAGAACGTCAACTCCGGCAGCCTTTGAGTCGTCCTGGACCAAGCGCTCGGCCAGTAGCTTCGCACCCTGGATGGTTCTCTCTTGACGATCGCGGAACTCAGGAGTCATGGCGAGCTTGAAGGCGACCGCTTTTGCCGCAATCACGTGCATGAGAGGTCCACCCTGCTGTCCCGGGAACACTGCGGAATTCAGCTTCTTGGCCAGTGACTCATCCCGGCTCAGGATGATTCCAGAGCGAGGACCACCGAGGGTCTTGTGAACGGTTGTCGAGACGACGTCTGCGTGCGGGATGGGCGAGGGGTGCAGACCCGCTGCCACCAAACCAGCGAAGTGCGCCATGTCGACCCAGAGCTTTGCTCCCACCTCGTCCGCGATGGCACGGAACGCCGCAAAGTCAGTGTGCCGGGGATACGCTGACCAGCCCGCAATCAAGACGGTGGGCTTGTGCTCCAGGGCCTTGTCACGGACTTTGTCCATGTCAATCAAGAAGGTGTCCGGCTCTACTCCATAGGAGGTGGCGTTGTAGACCTTGCCGGAGAAGTTGAGCTTCATCCCGTGGGTGAGGTGACCACCATGAGCTAACTCGAGACCCAAGATGGTGTCGCCCGGTTGAGCGAGTGCGTGCAGTACAGCCGCACTCGCGCTCGCACCCGAGTGAGGCTGGACGTTCGCATACGCGGCACCGAAGAGTTCCTTTGCCCGCTCAATCGCGAGGTTCTCGGCGATGTCCACGAATTCGCAGCCGCCGTAGTAGCGCTTACCGGGGTATCCCTCGGCATACTTGTTGGTCAACACGCTGCCCTGGGCTTCCAAGACAGCGTGGGGCACAAAGTTTTCGCTGGCAATCATTTCCAGCGTGCCGCGCTGGCGACCAAGTTCCTTATCCAGGACATCCTGAATCTCGGGGTCGATCTCGGCGAGCGTTGCAGTAAAAGCGTCGAGTGCTGGGGTTGTTGTGGGGTTCACGGGGCTCTCCCTTGGTTACACGGATATGGAATTGTCGTGTCAGCCCAGGCGTACGGCCAGCACGCTTCCTTACGCTCCCCGATGGTTATCCATCATTACGCCAGTTGCGTAGCATCAGTCTAACCGAGGTCGCTGGGAGCACCCCGGTGGCCCACGCGCAAACCCTAAGCTAGGGGGGTGCCAAGCTCTCCTTTTCACTTTGTGGTGACGTTCGTCTGTGATGACAAGCCCGGTATTGTCCACGCCGTCAGTGGGGCAATCGTCGAAGCCCACGGCAACATCACCGAGTCTCAACAGTTCTCCTCGGAGGACACCGGGCGCTTCTTTATGCGAGTGCAGGTGGAAACCACCTCGGACTATGACAGCTTCCAGGCCGCACTTGCGCCTGTGATTGAGCGCTATGACATGACCGCAGAGATCAACACCGTGGGGCGACCCCTTCGTACTCTTATCCTTGCCTCACATGCCGGCCACTGTCTGACCGACCTTCTGGTGCGTCAGCGAGACGGTCACCTCACGATTGATATACCCCAGGTCCTCTCTAACCACGACGCTCTCGAGCCCATCGCACAGTTCTATGGCGTTCCCTTCCGGGCACTTCCGATTACCGACCAGGCCAGCAAAGCTCAGTTTGAGGCGGAAGTCCTCGCTTTGGTGGAGAAGCACGACATCGAGTTGGTCGTGTTGGCGCGCTACATGCAGATCGTGAGCCCTGAACTGTGTAAAGCACTCGAGGGCCGCATGATCAATATCCACCATTCGTTCCTCCCCGGCTTCAAGGGAGCGAGCCCTTATCGCCAAGCCCACGAACGGGGTGTGAAACTCATCGGCGCGACCGCACACTTTGTGACTACGGAACTCGATGAGGGACCCATCATTGAGCAGAACGTGGTGCGGGTAGATCACTCTCACTCTGCCGAGGAGCTTCGGGCCATCGGCCAGGATGAGGAATCTCGCACCCTGACCCAGGCCGTGCGGTGGTTTGCTGAGCACCGAATCTTGCTGGATGGTGTGCGCACCATCATCTTTAAATGACTCATCCCTAGGCCTGGGCCTAGGGATGAGAGAGTCAGTTAAGGACTAAGCGCACTTGCAGAGCTCGTCTGGTCCAAAACCAGCCAAAGCCTGTTCAATGTGCTCTCCGCAACCGGTCCAAGTGACCTTGCTGCAGCGGTTACAACGCGCTGGGCTACACACGATGGTTCTCCTTGAGTGTTGAAGTAATCACGACTCTCAGAGTATATACCCCTGGGGGTATTTTGGCTACTAGCCGAGTCGTGCCTTCAGATTCTCATCCAAGGTGGCCAAGAAGTCCTCGGTGGTCTGCCACTTCTGGTCCCCCCCGACGAGCATCGCGAGGTCCTTCGTCATGGCTCCAGACTCCACAGTCTTGATGACCACGTCCTCCAGCGTCTGAGCGAAATCAATCAGGGCCTGGTTCGAGTCGAGCTTTCCGCGGTGCATCAGACCCCGTGTCCACGCGAAGATCGAGGCAATGGGGTTTGTCGAGGTGGGGTTGCCCTTCTGGTGCTCACGGTAGTGACGCGTCACCGTTCCGTGAGCTGCCTCCGCCTCGACAATTGCGCCATCAGGAGTGGTGAGCACACTGGTCATCAGACCGAGGGATCCAAACCCTTGGGCAACCGTGTCGGACTGGACGTCGCCGTCGTAGTTCTTGGTTGCCCAGACGTAACCGCCCTCCCACTTGAGCGCAGCTGCCACCATGTCATCGATGAGGCGGTGCTCATAGGTGATGCCGGCCTTCTCGAACTTGTCCTGGAACTCTGCTTCGAAGATCTCCTGGAAGATGTCCTTGAAGCGTCCGTCATAGGCCTTCAAGATGGTGTTCTTCGTCGAGAGGTAGACCGGGTATCCGCGGTTCAGACCGTAGTTCAAGGATGCGCGTGCGAAATCGCGGATTGAGGCGTCGAGGTTATACATCGCCATGGCAACACCGCCACCGGGTGCCTCAAAGACCTCAAAGCTCTGGGCTTCACCACCGTCTTTGGGCTGGAAACTAATGGTGAGCGTTCCCGGACCCTCGAACACAAAGTCTGTGGCGCGGTACTGATCACCAAACGCGTGACGTCCCACAATGATGGGCTTGTTCCAGCCGGGAACGAGCCGGGGGATGTTGGAGATGATGATCGGCTCGCGGAAAATCACGCCGCCGAGGATGTTGCGGATGGTCCCGTTGGGGCTGCGCCACATCTTCTTGAGACCAAACTCTTCCACGCGGGCTTCATCAGGAGTGATGGTGGCGCACTTGACGCCAACTCCGTGCTTCTGAATGGCATGAGCAGCGTCGATGGTGATCTGGTCGTCCGTCTCGTCACGCTTCTCGATTCCTAGGTCGTAGTACTCCAGGGTGAGATCGAGGTAGGGGTGGATCAGGCGGTCCTTGATGGCCTGCCAAATAATACGTGTCATTTCGTCGCCATCGAGCTCTACGACGACGCCATCAACCTTGATCTTTTCCACGGGGAATCCCTTCTCTACGAACGGGCGCTCTAGCCCGAGAAAGTCTAATCTCGGAAGGCGCCTTATATATCTTTACATAAAGATACTTACCGGATGTTCACGCAAACGCTCTACGCTGATTTCATGACTGGGTTGATTCTTCGGGAACTCTCTGCTGACACCGCGATGCAAGCAAACTCGCTCGAGTTGAGGCCAGGGCAAGAGCAATTTGAAACCCCGGTTACCTATGCCAACGCTGACGCAAGCCTTGATCACACCAAAACGTGGAGTCGCGTCATCACCCTTGATGACCAGGTGGTGGGCTTCATTCGCGCCTATTTTGATTCGACCCACCCTGATGAGGCGCTGCGCTGTTGTGTGTGGCGGGTGAGTGTTGCCGCTAGCGCGCAGGGACAAGGCGTGGGTCGATTCGCTATTGATGCCGTAACCGAGGAGGCCCGCGCACAAGGATTCACCACCCTGCAGGCAGTCTGGTCAGGCGGCGAAGAAGGCCCGGGAGAATTCTTCCGTCACCTCGGATTCCACGAAACGGGTATCACCGAATACGGTGACACGATCGGTTCGCTCACTCTTTAGTGGAAAAAGTGGCGCTCGCCAGTGAAATACATGGTGACTCCGGCAGCCTGCGCTGCAGCAATCACCTCGTCATCTCGGACAGACCCGCCAGGTTGCACCACAGCCCGCACTCCCGCATCAATCAACAACTGCAGGCCATCGGCAAAGGGGAAAAAGGCATCGGACGCGGCGACGCTGCCGGTGGCCCGGTCTCCCGCTCTGGACACTGCGAGCTGACAAGAATCCACACGGTTGACCTGGCCCATTCCAATGCCCACACTCGCGCCACCCTGGGCGAGCAGTATTCCATTGGATTTCACGGCCCGGACTGCTCGCCATGCAAACTCCAGGGACGCAAGGTCCGAGGGGCCAGCCTGATCACCGGCGACCAGTGTCCAGGTGGAGGGATCAGCAAAGTGTCGATCTACGTCCTGAACTAGCACTCCACCGGAGATGTGTCGCCACTCCCTCGTGGCTTGCTCGAAACCTTCAGGGAGTTCGACAATCCGGAGATTAGATTTCGCCGCGAAGACCTCGCGGGCTTCGGGAGTAAAACCGGGAGCCACCACCACTTCGGTAAAGATTTCGACAATGGAGCGGGCCGTGTCACCATCGAGAACTCGGTTGGCGGCAATCACTCCTCCAAAAGCAGACACCGGGTCACACGCGTGGGCGAGCTCATGCGCTGCGACCAGCGACTCCGAAGTCGCTATCCCGCATGGATTCTGGTGCTTGATAATGGCAATGGCGGGACCCTCGTGATCAAGAGCAGCGCGAAGCGCAGCATCAGCATCGAGGTAATTGTTGTAGGACATCTCCTTGCCCTGAAGTACCGTCGCTGAGGCAAGCCCCGGCGCAATGGCGTACCCGGAATAGACGGACGCGGCCTGGTGTGAATTCTCGCCATAACGAAGATCGCCCTGCTTGGTTGCATGAAAGCTGAGGGATTCACCCCCGGTCAACCACTGAGACACCGCGCTGTCGTATCGCGCGGTGTGGGTGAAAGCCTCCCCGGCGAGTTCGCGCCTCCACTCCAGCGTGGTGCCACCCTCAGCTAGAGAATCGATGAGGGTGTCATAGCGCGAGGGGCTGACGACAATGGCGACACTGTGGTGGTTCTTCGCTGCCGCCCGCACCATCGCAGGACCGCCGATATCAATCTGCTCGATGATCTCCTCATCACTGGCACCGGAGGCGAGCGTCTCCACAAACGGATACAGGTTCACGATCACCCAGTCGATGGCCGTGATGCCAAGCTCCTCCAGTGCAGCAACGTGTTCGGGGTTCCTGCGGTCCGCCAGAATTCCTCCGTGAATACTGGGGTGGAGGGTCTTGACCCGACCATCGAGAGCTTCTTGGAATCCGGTGACCTCGCTCACTTCCGCCACGGGCACGCCCGCATCGCGCAGGGTGCGGGCAGTGGAGCCGGTAGAGATAATCTCCACGCCAGCCTGCGCCAAAGCTTGTCCGAGTTCGAGCAGACCGGTCTTATCGCTCACTGACACCAGCGCGCGTCGAGGCATCGTCCGTTCATCGGTCATGGTGGCTAGTTTCCCTTCTCCGAACACAGTTTCGCCAGCACCTGGAGCAGCAGACGCCTCTCGACGACCTTAATCCGGTCGTGCAGGGCCGCCTCATCATCACCCGGCTCAAGGGGCACCCGCTCCTTGGCAAGAATTTCCCCGGTATCAATTCCCTCATCCACGACAATCACTGACGCCCCCGTCTGGGAGACCCCCGCCTCCAGTGCATCCCTCACCGCATGCGCTCCAGGGAATTCTGGCAAATATGCCGGGTGAGTGTTCAGGATGCGGGGGGCGAATCGACTCACCACGCTTCTGGGCAGAAGTTTCATGAAGCCGCTGAGGATAATCAGGTCAGGACTATAGGAGTCGAGCGCGTCCCCCAGCGCTACTCCCCACTCTTCTCTCGACGAGAACTGGCTGAGCGGGACCACAAATGTGGGCAGTAAGCGCTCCGAGGCATAACGAAGCCCTGGTGCGTGAGTCTCGGACCCCACGGCCACCACCTCTGCAGGAATGTCAGTCTGAGGCAGGTTCTCCAGTAGGGAGAGAAGGTTGGTGCCAGACCCGGAAATGAGGACAACGAGTCTCTGGCGCACCCTCTCAGCCTATCGAGCAGACATCGGGCTGCGACGCCCCAGAGCGCCCGAGACCAGGCCCAAGAGCACTCCGACAAAGATTTCCACGCCCCACCACAGCGCAATCTGTCCTGGGTCAGCACCAACATTCTGGAACCGGCCAGGTCCTGCAGCACCGCTCGTCATCGCAGCGAGCAGAAAACCACCGAAGGCGCCGAAAGCTCCTGCCAAGGCAGAGGCCGCAATAATGCGTAGCAGCGGTTGTTGGTGAATCTCTGTGCTCTGAACGCTGCGCCACAGACTGCCTGGCTTCTCGCCTAGCAGAATGGCGGTCGCAGCGACTCCTGCAATGAAGGACACCGCCAGCGGAATAGCGATGACCATGACGGCGCCCGCCGGGGGATTCGCGGGAATAATGCCCAAAATTGGTAGAGCTGGGACAGCTTGAAGAGTCGATCCCAAGGGAGACACCAAGGCTCCAGTCCCGAGAGCGAAGCCAGGGCCGACCAACCACATCACGCTCCACACAATGGCGGTGGGCAAGAGTGCCAATTGAGCCATCGACAACACGATGATGCCCCACACTCCCGGCTGCAAAGACTCATAGAGGGTGATCATGGTGCCAAACGACGCCAGGACAAGACCCGCGACACTGAGTGCCGCGACACCCACGAGACCAACCAAAGACGCCCCGCCCGCTTTGACTCCGGTTCGGAGAACAGCGAGCAAGCCTTCAGGTAGGACACCCTCCAAGACTTGCCCTCCGGGAGCTCTCGACCCCACCCAGGTGGCAAGTGCAAGTCCGGCCGCGAGGAACAGGGCTGGCCTCACCAGAGCATCCATGAGCTCCATCGAGACCATGTGCGCGGGGAGGAAAAAGACCATGGCAAAGCTCAAAGCGACGAGCGTCCCCACCGCCAAGAACCAGGTAGAAACCGGGTAAATGCGAGTGCCACTGCGTCGACCGATGCGATACCCCCACAGAAGAGTGAGCAGCCCCACCCCCAACAAGGAGACGTCAACCACAAAATTGCTGTTGGTGTCCCCGAGCGACAGCGACTGCGCCAGCAGAGGGTCCAATGCAAACGTCAGAGGAACACCGTGACCCAACATCCAGCCGTCCACAGCTATCGCCCAGGAGAGAAGGAGATCGGTGGCGAAACCATCATCAAAAGCCCAGACGAGCGTGAGCGGAGCGAAGAACAACCCCAACCCGAGGCCTACCAGCACCACAACATCCAGCACGGTGGCAAGCGCATTAAGACGGGCATTCATGGCGACATGAGCCTACCGCTAGCCCCCCACAGGAGGCCCGACACTAGAGCGACTGGATAATCTCGCGCATCAGTGCGGCGGCCTCCGAAGGAGTCTTCCCCACCTTCACGCCAGCAGCTTCCAGGGCTTCCTTCTTCGCAGCTGCGGTTCCCGCAGAGCCCGACACGATGGCTCCCGCGTGACCCATAGTTTTACCCTCAGGCGCGGTGAAGCCCGCCACATAACCCACCACGGGCTTGGTCACGTGAGCCTTAATGAAGTCGGCGGCGCGCTCTTCGGCGTCGCCACCAATCTCGCCAATCATCACAATCGCCTTCGTGTCGGGGTCGTTTTCAAAGGCTTCCAGCGCATCGATGTGGGTGGTTCCCACGATCGGGTCACCACCAATACCAATAGCGGTCGAGAAGCCAATGTCGCGCAACTCAAACATCATTTGGTAGGTCAGCGTTCCCGACTTAGACACCAATCCGATGGGCCCTTTACCGGTGATCGTTGCGGGGGTAATTCCGGCGAGCGCCTCACCGGGGGTAATGATGCCGGGGCAGTTAGGGCCAATGATGCGCGTCTTCCCCACAGAGCCCGCATGAGCCCACAGCTCGGCGGTGTCTTGAACGGGGATGCCCTCGGTGATGATCACCAGGAGGGGAATGTGGGCATCGATCGCCTCGATGGCTGCATCCTTAGCAAAAGCGGGAGGCACAAAAGCAACTGACACATCGGCGCCGGTCTTCTCCATCGCTTCCTTCACCGTGCCAAAGACGGGAAGCTCAACATCGCCGTGGGTCACGGTCGTGCCCGCCTTACGAGCATTCACACCGCCCACAACCTGAGTACCGGCAGCCAGCATCAGTGCCGTGTGCTTCGAGCCTTCACCACCGGTGATGCCCTGAACAATGACTTTGGAATCTTTAGTCAGAAAAATTGACACGTTCTGTCCTTACTTCGACGCTAATTCGGCAGCGCGATCCGCGCCCTGATCCATGGTGTCGGCGAGAGTAACCAACGGGTGGTTGGCAGCCGCAAGAATCTCGCGACCCTTCTCGACACTGTTGCCATCCAGACGAACAACGAGAGGCTTAGTCGCTCCCTCGCCAATCATCTCGAGGGCCTTGACGATTCCGTTAGCCACCGCGTCACAGGCGGTGATGCCTCCGAAGACGTTCACGAAGACGCTCTTGACCTGAGGGTCTCCCAAAATCACATCGAGCCCAGCGGCCATGACCTCGGCGGATGCCCCTCCACCGATATCAAGGAAGTTCGCGGGCTTCACACCCCCGTGCTTCTCGCCGGCATAGGCCACGACGTCGAGGGTGGACATCACCAACCCGGCACCGTTTCCGATGACCCCCACCTCACCATCGAGCTTCACGTAGTTGAGGTCGTGTGCCTTTGCTTTTTCCTCCAGTGGGTCCGCGGTAGCGGAATCAGCGAGCTCAGCGTGGTGGGGCTGACGGAACTCGGCGTTCTCGTCCAGGGTGACCTTGCCATCCAGAGCGATGATGTCGCCGGACTCGGTCAATACCAGGGGGTTCACCTCCACCAGGGTGGCATCCTCTTTCACGAACACGTCATAGAGCTTCACAAACACAGGGGCGACGAGGTCGACCAGCTCAGCCGGGAACTTGGCTTGATGAGCAATCTCTGTGGCCTTCGCTAGGTCGATGCCCTGAGAGGGATCAATGGCAACGCGAGCGAGCGCTTCGGGACGCTCCTCTGCAAGCTGCTCAATCTCCATACCACCCTCGTAGCTGCAGAGCACGAGGTAGTTGCGGTTCGCACGATCCAGCAACACCGAGAAGTAGAACTCCTGGGCGATAGCCGCACCGGCGGCGACCATGACACGGTGAACGGTGTGGCCCTTGATGTCGAGTCCCAGGATGGCCTGCGCGGCGGTGAAGGCGTCCTCAGCTGTGGGGGCAACCTTGACTCCACCGGCTTTGCCTCGACCACCGGTCTTGACCTGGGCCTTCACGACGGTGAGACCGCCGAGCTTCTCGGCCGCTGCTTTCGCATCCTCAGGAGTGTCGGCGATGAGGCCTGCTAACACGGGAACACCGTGTCGCTCAAACATGTCTCTGGCTTGATACTCGTATAAATCCACGCCCGAAGGTCCTTCCGGTTATGTCGGTTGGGAGATGATTCCGCCAAAGACTCGCACCGGTGAGAGCGGGGAACCTCCTCAACCCTACCCGGTGAGGAGTCGCGCCTTGCGCGCCTAGAGCTTGGTTATCGGAGCAATCTTGATCAGCAAGCGTTTGCGCCCGGCGGTATCAAAGTCGACTTCGGCGATGCGCTTAGCACCCTCGCCACTGACCTGGCGAACACTGCCCTGGCCAAAGTCATCGTGCTCGATGCGATCACCCGCAACCAGGGTGAGATCACCATTGTCACGAACACTCGACGTGACGCGATTAGCCCAGGCAGTGGACTTCTTGGGTGCTGGAGGAAGTTGATCCCGCATCGTGAGTGATCGACCACCGCCGGTTCCTGACCCTTGCCACCCCGAGCTGCGAATCGGCCCTCCAAGCTCATGACCGGAGCCACCGGTGGCGGCCCGAGATTCTCTCCAGGAGATGAGCTCTTGCGGGATCTCGGCGAGGAACCGGCTCGGTGAGGCAATCGCGGTGTCCCCAAAGGTGCTGCGGGTCATTGCTAGGGACAGATGCAAGCGCTGCCTGGCTCGAGTAATCCCCACATACAGCAGACGACGCTCCTCTTGCAGGCCTCCGGGCTCATGAGCGCTCATCCGATGCGGGATGAGATCCTCCTCCAACCCGGTGAGGAACACCACATCAAACTCGAGGCCTTTGGCGGTGTGCAGGGTCATCAGCGAGACCGTCCCGGAGGCATCATCGAGCTCGTCCGCAGCTGCCACGAGGGATACTTCGGTCAGGAAATCACTGAGTGTGCCATCGGGGTTGTTGCGTCCAAACTCTCGGGTGACCGCCAAGAGCTCTCCCACGTTTTCTGCGCGAGCTTCATCTTGGGGGTCACGAGAGTTTTGCAACAGGGCGAGGTACCCGGTGTTGTTGAGAATCTTCTCCAGGGTTGCCACTGGAGGTTCGGTGGAGGAGAGCTTTTCGGCTTCATCGAGCGATTCCGCCAGGGAAAGCATGGCCTGCGTGACCTTAGGGCCAAGCCCCAGCTCTGCGCTCCGGCGAAGTGCTTCGCGCAGAGTGATGTCTTCTTTCTCTGCCAGGAGAACAAGAGCATTCTCGGTCGCTGGACCAATACCTCGCTTGGGAGTATTCAAGATGCGACGGAACGCGAGAGAGTCCGCCGGGTTCGCAATCGTCACCAAATAGGCAATAGCGTCCTTGATCTCCGCACGCTCATAGAACTTGGTTCCCCCGATCACTCGGTAGGGAATGCCCGAGCGAATGAAGATGTCTTCCAGGGCTCTGGTCTGGGCGTTCGTGCGATAGAACACCGCCATTTCAGAGTAGGGAATACCTTCGGAGGAGAGCTGGACGATCTGGTCGGCAACAAACTGCGCTTCGTCGTGAGCGCTGTACCCGGTAAATCCCACGATCTGCTCGCCCGTACCAAAATCGGTAAAGAGGTTCTTGGCCTTCCGATCAAAGTTGTTCCCAATCACCGCGTTGGCGGCATCCAGGATGTTTTGCGTTGAGCGATAGTTCTGCTCCAAAAGAACAACCTTCGCGCCGGGGAAATCCCGCTCAAACTCGGTGATGTTGCGGATATCAGCGCCTCGAAACGCGTAGATCGACTGATCTGAATCGCCGACCACCGTCAGTGACGCTCCAGGGACAGACCCATCGTCCGAGCGTTGGACGGCGGGCTTCTCGGGAACACGCTCTGCCGGGATGGGTCTGGTGAGTTCTCGAATGAGGGCGTATTGCGCGTGGTTGGTGTCCTGGTACTCATCCACCAGCACGTGGCGAAAACGTGCCTGGTACCGGGCGGCCACATCGGGGAACGCCCGCAGGAGGTAGACGGTTTGACCAATCAGGTCATCAAAATCAAATGCCTGTGATCGTTGCAGCTGACGCTGGTATCGATCCCACACCTCAATGAACAGCGCATCGGCAGGGTCCTGGGAGTTGGAGGAGCGACGATACGACTCCACATCGGCAAGCTCGTTTTTCAGCCTCGACATTTTGCCGATTACAGCGTTCGGGGTGAGCCCAAAATCATCCCCTCCTAGTTCCTTGAGGATTCTCTTCACCAACGCTCGCTGGTCAGCAGAGTCATAGATGGTGAAGGAGCTCGAGTAGCCGAAGCGGTCGTGTTCTGCGCGCAGGATCCGAACGCACGCCGAGTGGAAGGTCGAGATCCACATTCCTGTTGCAGCATCTCCAATTAATCCGCTGATGCGTTCACGCATTTCTCCAGCAGCTTTATTGGTGAAGGTGATGGCAAGAATTTGGCTCGGCCACGCGTCCCGGGTCTGCAGCAAACCGGCGATGCGCCGTGTCAAAACGCTGGTCTTTCCCGAGCCGGCACCCGCCACAATCAAGAGCGCGGGCCCCCGATACTCCACCGCCTCTGCCTGCCGAGGGTTCAACCCTTCAACCAAGGGGGACGGGGAATCTGTCATAGCTGGCTCAGTCTAAAGCCCACATCTGATGGCCCAAGATACCCTGGGGACGTGAGCATGCCCCCTCCCCCTGCCTCCCCCGACGAAGGTCCAGGTTTGATCGAACCGGAACACCCTGCGCCCACGGTTGATCTCGGGTCCTTGGACACAGGGCGCATCTTGAGAGACACCGGATCACTCCAAATCCCTGACCTCGAAGAGGACAGCCACGAGTCAGATTCCCTCGACGTTGACTCAGCCCCCCACGAGAGCAGCACCGACGCCCCCATCGAGTCGGAGCCCGTCGATGTGACCAATCGGGCCGGACTCAATATCCTTTCGGTCATTTCCTTGATTTTGGCGCTTACCCTCAGTCCGTTCGCGATGGTCTTTGGCTACATCGCGGTCGGACAAACTCGACGATCACACCAGCGGGGTGAAGTACTTGCCTGGGCATCGGTGGGACTGGGATGGCTGTGGACCATCGGATGGGTGGTACTGGGCGTCACGCTCGGTGCTACCTGGCTTCAGCTGTAGTTAGGGAATTCCTCAGCAAGGCTCAAGCAAGCTCTCTACAATAGAAACGTCCCTACTGGTCGAGCGAAAAGGCAGACAATGTCGAACTCCAACCCCGCATTTGCGCGTTCCCTCGCGTTCCGTGAGAGCACTTTCGCGACCCCGAGTGCCGACCAACTCGACGAAATGTATGGTCGTCCGTCCGCCTCGAGTGCTGACACCGGTCGCATGTCCTATGAAGACACGATCATGAAGACCCTGATTTCTTTCGGGATCTTGGTGGCCGGCGCCATTGTCGGATGGATTGCCCCTGTCCTTGCCATCCCCGGCTTCATCGTCGGTTTTGTCTTGGCCCTGGTCAACATCTTCAAAAAGCAGCCCTCGAGGGGCCTCATCCTGACCTACGCAGCGTTCCAGGGACTCTTCGTCGGTGGGCTCTCCGCCATCTTCTCCCAGATGTGGGAAGGCATTGTTCCCCAGGCAGTCTTTGGAACCCTCGCTGTCATCGGTGTAACGCTGTTCCTCTTCCTGAACGGAAAGTTCCGCACATCGCCTCGCATGACCCGCATTGTGCTGGTTGCCATGGTCGGCTACATGGTGTTCTCGCTCGTGAACTTCGGCCTCATGGTTTTCGGTGCGACCGATGGCATGTTCGGTCTTCGCAGCATGGAAATCTTCGGAATTCCGCTGGGAGTGTTCCTCGGAATCCTGGTTGTGTTCCTCGCCGCCTACTCACTGGTGATGGACTTTGAGTCCATTCAGGCGGGTGTTGAGCAGGGCGCCCCTCGAGTATTCGGATGGCAGGCTGCCTTTGGCATCATGGTCACCGTTGTCTGGCTCTACGTCGAGATTCTGCGACTGCTCGCCATTTTGCGCGGAGAGTAGAACTACTCCCACTCAATAGTGCCGGGTGGCTTTGAGGTCACATCGAGGACAACTCGATTGACCTCTGCCACCTCGTTGGTGATGCGATTCGATATCTTTGCGAGCACGTCGTAGGGGAGTCTGGTCCAATCAGCCGTCATGGCGTCCTCACTCGACACGGGTCGCAGCACAATCGGGTGACCATAGGTTCGCCCGTCGCCCTGAACACCGACCGAGCGGACATCAGCAAGGAGAACCACGGGGCACTGCCAAATCTCAGGATCAAGCCCTGCGAGGGTGAGCTCCGCTCGCACAATCGCGTCGGCTGCCCGCAAAGTGTCGAGGCGTTCCTTCGTAACCTCACCAATGATTCGGATTCCCAAACCAGGGCCTGGGAACGGGTGTCT
>CAZPBS010000019.1:0-5248 GCA_964584925.1 uncultured Microbacteriaceae bacterium | reverse complement strand
GAGCCCCCGCCACTCTCGACGATGTCGGGATAGAGGGTTCCCTGGACTAAGAACTTGACCTCGCCACCCTCTTCGGCAGCTTCAGCGACTAAGTCCGCTGCCGCCTTCTCGAAGGTGCGGATAAATTCACGACCGATGATCTTGCGCTTAGTCTCGGGGTCGCTCACACCGGCAAGCGCCTCCAGGAACTGTGCTTCCGCATCGATAGTGACCAGTCGCACACCCGTGGCGGCTACAAAATCTTTCTCCACCTGTTCGCGCTCACCCTGGCGCAGAAGTCCATGGTCCACAAAGACACACACCAGCTGGTCACCAACTGCCTTATGGACGAGCGCTGCTGCCACAGCAGAATCCACTCCACCGGAGAGACCACAAATAACTCGAGCGCTGCCGACCTGCGTGGAAATGGCATCAACCTGAGCGGCAATGACATTGCCGCTGTTCCAGTCATTCGGGAGTCCTGCAATCTCGTGAAGGAAGTTCTCGAGCACTGCCTGGCCATGCTCTGAATGTTTGACCTCGGGGTGCCATTGCACACCGAACATTTTCTTCTCCGATGACCCGAACGCCGCAACCGAGGTCGCATCGGTGGAGGCAAGAACATCAAATCCGGGAGGCGCCTTGTGGACCTGGTCGCCGTGGGACATCCAGGTTGTTTGGTTCTCGGGCTGACCGGCAAACAGCGGGCTTGCGTCGGGTTTCACAGACGCACTGGTGGCGCCGTATTCCCGCAACCCGGTCTTGCCGACCTCGCCACCCAATTCCCTCGCCATAACCTGGAAGCCATAGCAAATGCCGAAGACGGGGATCCCCAGCTCGAGAATTCCCGCGCTCAGGCTGGGCGATCCTTCTTCATAGACGCTGGAAGGACCACCACTGAGAACGATGGCAACGGGATTCTTCGACTGGATTTCGTCGGCGCTGGTTTCGTGGGACACGATTTCTGAATAGACGCCAGCTTCACGGACCCGGCGCGCAATGAGCTGCGCATATTGCGCTCCAAAGTCCACAACCAACACTGGGCGGGGCGCTTCGCTGAGCGTCACTCCTCACCTCGCAGGTCTATCACGATGGCGGTCACCGTCTTGGTGGCATAGTGCTCAATCACGAAGGAGAGTATCGGGAGGAGTCCCCCTGAAGCCAACCACAGGAAGCGCCAGAAAGGCCACCGCAAAATGCTCCACACCCGAAAACACGCAAAAAGATAGACGACATAGAACCATCCATGGGCAATCACGGTTGCCTGGGACAGATTGAACGCTTGGACAGTGTCATTGGGGACCAGAGCAAACAAGCCTCGATCACCGAACATCTCGACCTCATTGCCATATCCATATTTGGCGATAATTTCGACGGCAAGGAGAAGGAGCAAAATCCCCGTGATCCAGGCGGCAATCCGATACCACTTGAGGGCCGCCTGCAGCCTGTCGGGAACCACGGTAGGGGTGCGGCGCGAATCCGTGGTCATGTCACAAGTTTAGGGGGCTTGGGTGGGAGGATTCTCGGCTTCACGCTCCCACTCATCACGAACCAGTCGCCACCACAGGTAGAGCGCAAAAACCCCGAAGATGACCCACTGCATGGCATAGAAGAGGTTTAACCAGTTCAGCTCGCTCTCGGTGGGAGGTGGTTCCGTGCCAATCGTGGAGAGACCCTCGGGCGCGCTCGCGAGAACCACGTAGCCGCCATAGACGGGTCCCGGATTGTCCCACAGGTTCAGAAGCTCAGGGATAGCGACGGTGGACATTTCCCCGTCCATAAAGTTGGACTGTTGCGGAGACTCGGTTGGCACATAGCGCCCGATGACGATTGTTGTCCCTGCCGGCAGCATTCCCTCGGTCAGACCGGAGGGCGCGAACCCCACCGCGACGGCCAGCGATGAACCATCCTCTGTCATACAGTGGCGCACCAGCCACTGGCCCACCCCCTGAAGGGTCCGCCGGTTGGTGAGGACCACGTCATCGCCCTCGATATAGCTGCACTCCAGGCTGACCATCCGACCCGAGGCCTCAGAGGTGGTGACGCTCTGAGGTGTCGCAACGGAATCCAGCGGAACGACAGTCTCCGTGTCGCGCTCTAGAACGGTGGCCTGTTCAATACTGCGGTCGAGTTGCCATTGGCCCAGAAGGCCGAAAATGGAGGCAACACCGAGAGCAAGGAAGAGTGCCGCAATCCATTTAGGACGCGTCGCTACACTCCACACAGGCGACCCCCTCGTTTCACAGCCTTCAGGCTAGAGCCCGTGGCTGGGTGTGACCCGAATCCTTAGCGCTGGACGATAACGTCGACGCGCTGAAACTCTTTGAGGTCCGAGTAACCACAGGTTGCCATCGAGTGGCGAAGCGCCCCCACCAAGTTTGTGCGTCCATCAGCAGAGTGTGCGGGGCCGAGCAAAACCTGTTCCAGGCTTCCCTCAACACCGACGTGAACGCGATAGCCCCGGGGAAGAGTGGGGTGGTGAGCTTCTGGACCCCAGTGCCATCCCAGTCCCGGAGCCTCGTGGGAGCGAGCCAGGGTAGACCCGAGCATGACCGCGTCGGCTCCGGTTGCGATGGCTGCGACGATGTCTCCACTTCGACCGAGGCCACCATCGGCAATGACGTGGACGTAGCGCCCACCCGACTCATCTAAGTAATCGCGCCTCGCGCTGGCGACATCGGAAATTGCTGTCGCCATGGGGGCGTTGATACCCAGGGCCGCTCTGGTGCTGGATGCTGCTCCCCCACCAAAGCCGACCAGCACACCAGCGGCTCCGGTTCGCATGAGATGCAGCGCGGCGGTGTAGGTCGCAGCACCTCCCACGATGACGGGAACGTCGAGGTCATAGATGAATTGCTTGAGATTCAAGGGCTCGCGGTTTTGACTGACGTGCTCAGCACTCACCGTGGTGCCGCGAATGACAAAAAGGTCTACGCCAGCGGAGAGCACAGTACTCGAGAACTCCTGCGTCCTCTGCGGTGAGAGTGCGCCCGCTACCGGAACCCCAGCATCACGAATCTGCTGGAGCCTGGCGGTAATGAGCTCCTCTTTGATGGGCTCGGCATAGATCCGTTGCAAACCTTCGGTGGCGTTGTCCTCAGTGAGGTTCGCGATCTCTTCGTAAGCGGCGGCGGGATCCTCATACCGCGTCCACAGACCCTCCAGGTTGAGGACTCCAAGACCACCGAGCTTCCCCACGGCAATCGCGGTCTCGGGAGACATCACCGAGTCCATGGGGGCTGCAATAACGGGCATAGAGAAGGAGAAGGCGTCGATACTCCAGCTCACCGAGACGTCTTCGGGGTCTCGGGTTCTCCTGGAGGGGACCACTGCGACGTCATCGAAGGAGTACCCCCGAATGGCGCGCTTGGTCAGACCAATTTCGACCTCATTCACGTGCTCTACCCTACCCGCGGACTATCGCTTGTAGTTGGGGGCTTCGATGACCATCTGGATGTCATGGGGATGTGACTCCTTCAGACCCGCAGGAGTAATCCGGACAAACTTTCCGCGCTTTTTAAGCTCGTCCACGGTCGCCGCTCCGGTGTAGAACATCGATTGCCGGAGCCCACCTAGGAGTTGATACACCACCGAGCCCAAGGGGCCTCGGTAAGGAACTTGACCTTCGATACCCTCAGCGATTAGCTGCTCGTCGCTCGGAACATCGGCTTGGAAGTAGCGGTCTCGTGAGTAGGAGGTCTTCTTCCCCCTCGTTTGAAGAGCGCCGAGTGAACCCATTCCGCGGTAGTTCTTGAACTGCTTACCATTCACGAACACGAGATCTCCCGGGCTCTCATCGGTCCCTGCAAGTAGGGACCCGAGCATCACAGTGTTCGCCCCGGCCACGAGGGCCTTGGCAATATCACCGGAATACTGCAAGCCACCGTCGGCGATTAGCGGGATGCCCGCCTTCTTTGCCGCAAGCGATGCCTCATACACAGCGGTGATCTGAGGCACTCCCACTCCTGCTACCACGCGAGTGGTGCAAATGGACCCGGGACCCACACCCACCTTGACGGCGTCCGCACCCGCGTCGATGATTGCCTGTGCACCTTCTTTGGTCGCGATGTTGCCCCCGATGACCTCCACACCGCGGAAAGCTTTGTCCTTCTTGATCTTTTGGATGATGTCCAGGACACCCTTCGAATCACCGTTGGCGGTGTCCACGACGAGCACGTCAATTCCTGCCTCCAGGAGTGAACCCGCTCGATCCCACGCGTCGCCGAAGAATCCAATGGCAGCCCCCACACGAAGTCGACCCTCGGGATCTTTTGTGGCGTGGGGATACTTCTCGCTCTTATCGAAGTCCTTGACGGTGATGAGGCCCTTGAGGTGACCACTCTTATCGACTAGCGGTAGCTTCTCAATCTTCTTGGTCGCAAAAATTGCCAGTGCTTCCTCCGGGGAGATGCCTTCATGGCCGGTGACAAGGTCTCCCTTCGTCATCACATCTTTGACCAGGGTGGTGTGGGCTTTGTCGCGGGCCACAAAGCGCATATCTCGGTTTGTAATGATTCCGACCAAAAGTCCATCGCCCTCGACCACCGGGACTCCGGAGACTCGGAAGGTCGCGCACAGTTCGTCAACATCTGCGACGGTGGCGTCAGGGGTGATGGTGACGGGGTTGGTGATCATGCCTGACTCGCTGCGCTTCACCTTGTCCACGGCGGAGGCTTGGTCCTCAATAGAGAGGTTGCGGTGCAGAATGCCAATTCCACCTTGGCGTGCCATCGCAATAGCCATGCGCTCTTCGGTGACCGTGTCCATGGCGGAGGAAAGCAAGGGCGCCCACAGGCGGATATTTTTTGTCAGTTGGGAGGAGGTGTCGGCTTCGCTCGGGATCACATCGGTGTGCGCGGGGAGCAACATGACATCGTCATAGGTCAGCCCTACGAAACCGAATGGATTCTCATCTGCCATTGTTCTGACCCCGATTTTTCGCCGGGTTTATGCCCGGAAAGCGCTCACTGTGGTGTTTCCCTATCGTAACTGGTTAGACCTCAGCCCGATACATCGGCATAATGGGGTGACTGTTTACTCAGAGGCAAAGACCAAACCCCATGACCCATACTGATCGTGTCAACGACGACGCACAGAGAAACCGCACTCGGTTGTCTGTTGCACCAGCACCAGGAGGCCCCGTGAGTTCCGCTACTACAGAGAATCACACTTTCTTTGCTCGAGGAATGAAGATGCTTCTCATCGCCATTCTGGCTTTTGCCGGGGTTCTGTTCGCCTCACCCGCGATGGCCGACACCGTCGGAGATGA
>CAZPBS010000018.1:9309-24235 GCA_964584925.1 uncultured Microbacteriaceae bacterium | reverse complement strand
AGGTGCTCGAGGTGGAGACCTTCGTCAGAGAGCGCGCTGTGGATCATGTCACCAAAGGAGTCATCTCCACGCCTGCCAATAAACGCCACCTCTGAGCCGGCCCTCGCAGCAGCCACAGCCTGGTTGGCTCCTTTGCCGCCCATGCCGATACTGAAGTCGTGACCAATGACGGTTTCGCCTTCAGCTGGAGCGTGCTCCATATAGGTGGTGAGGTCTACGTTCGCATTTCCCAGAACCACGATGTCGGGTGTGTTCATACCGAGATTCTCCTACCTTTTCGCGTTCAAGAGTGAGCCTGAAACCGTGAGGCCTGGGTCAAAAGCCAGACAGTAGATGGTGCGATCCCCTTGAGCCCAGGAGCTTGCAGTGGGGTAGTAGAAGCGAAAATCCAGGGTGGAGTTCGCGAAGGGGATACCGATGAAGTCCCCAAAAGCTCTCGCGCACCGGTCTTGACCCTGGGACACCAGTTCTCGCTCCCCAGGAAAGGTGGACCCCTCCACACCGAGGATCGCAAACAATTCCGAGTCGTGGGGCGCTTCGCAGCTCACCCGAGGCACATCGGTCATGTCTGAGCGCAGCGGAATTCCAGCATCATTCAGGCAATCACCCAACTCCAGGTCAAACAACGTGACCGAGCCCTCCGCAGTATCCTCGCTGGATTGCGGAAGACCGGAGGCGCAACCGCCAAGGACTATCGCGAACGCTAGAGAAGCGATGAGAGCTCTGCGCACTCTCATGCCTCGTCTCTCTTCGTAAGGCTCAGCACCTCGTCATGGATGAGGCCATTGGTGGCCAGCGCAGAGCCGGACCACACCGAGTTTTCGCCATCGAGGGAGCTAAAGCGGCCCCCTGCCCCTTCCACGATGGGTTGGATGGCAGCCATGTCATAGGGCTGGAGATCTGGTTCGCCGGCCATATCGAGGCTGCCCTCCGCCACCAGCATGTAGGGCCAAAAGTCTCCCAGCGCGCGAGTGCGCCACGCAGCACCAGTAAGTGCCAAGAGCGCTTCTTGGCGGTTGTCTGCGACCCATTGGCCAATGCTGTTATAGGACACAGTCGCATCGGCAACAGCGCTGACCTTGCTCACCTGGAGGGGAATATCATCCCGTGACCCGGCGATGGTGCTCCAGGAACCGAGGCCCTTCGCACCAAACCACCTTTTTCCGAGTGCTGGAGCGCTAATTGCCCCCACGACAGGAACACCATCAATGGCTAGAGCGACGAGCGTGCCCCACACCGGTAGTCCTCGGAGGAACCCTGCAGTGCCATCGATCGGGTCGATAATCCATTGCCGGCCGTGCCTAGCCCCGATGGTGTTGGAATCTGTACCCATCTCTTCCCCGAAGATGTCGTCCTCGGGTCGCGAGGCGCCAAGGGTGGCGCGGATAACGTGCTCCACTGCTTGATCTGCATCGGTGACAGGGGTTCGATCGGGTTTGGTTGTGACCACCAGATCTTGAGCGCGAAAGCGAGAGAGGGACACCAGATCGGCATTCGCTACCGCAACTCGAGCTAACGCCAAGTCATCCTGGAGAGTGAAGGGGGTCACCTGATTGAGCGTAGTAGAGGCAGGTGCTTAGGAGCCCGAACCACTCTGGTGTTCAGGGCCCTCCTGGAGGGTGGCCATCAGACGCTGCAAAGACTGCGCTCTGGCGGTTTCCTGTTCCGTGAGTGTTCCCCCCGCAATCGCCTGCACCATAAAGCACTCGCTCGAGTCTTCGAGGTGCGTGCAGCCCTTCGGGCACTTGAGTGTGAAGGGCAGAAGCTCCGGAAAACCCTCAACAATCGAGGTTTTGCTCACATGACCCAACCCGAAGCTTCTCACTCCCGGGGTGTCAATAACCCACCCGCCTTCAGGAATGCGAAGGGCTTGACTGGACGAGGATGTGTGCCGGCCGCGACCGGTGACGTCGTTCACATCACCCACAGCCCGGTCGGCACCGGGCACCAGATCATTCACCAGAGTCGACTTTCCGACGCCGGAGTGACCGACCGCGACCGTGATGTGGTCTTTCAGCACTGCCACGAGGTCATCCCTCGCAGGATTTTCTGGGGAGCGCTCTACCACCTGGACTCCTGCATTATGGACATAGCGGCGTAATTCCTCGCCGGAGGCGAGGTCAGTCTTGGTGATGCAGAGAATCGGCGTGATTCCTGCATCGAGGGCCGCCACCAGGTATCGATCCACGAGGCGCATGCGCGGCTCAGGGGATGCTGCCGCGACAACCATCAAGAGTTGGTCGGCGTTGGCCACAATGATGCGCTCGAAAGTGTCCGAATCATCTGCGCTTCGGCGCAACACTGTCTGTCGGGGATGAATTCGGACAATCCGGGCGAGAGACCCTTCAACTCCTGTGGTGTCACCCACCACATCGACGATGTCACCGGTCACAATGGCTTGCGAGCGAAGCTCGCGTGCTCGGGTGCAGGTGAGCAAGCGCTCCTGCTCGGTGTTCTCGTCAAGAATTACCCGGTAGCGACCACGGTCCACCGCAATAACGAGACCATTCTTCGCGTCCTCGTGCTGGGGGCGGTTTTTGGAGCGAGGTTTGCTTCCACTCTTGCTGGGTCGAACTCGGGGCTCGTACCCTTCGTAGCGGTCGAGGTCGTCCTCGATCATGGTGCCGAGGACTCCACGAGCCCGGCCCAGAGTTCGGGGAACTCGGGAAGCGTCTTGCCTGTACTGGAAATGTCATCGACCACAACGCCTCTGACCCCTAGCCCCAGGAGAGCACCTGAGGTGGCCATGCGGTGATCAGCGAACGCCTTCCAGACCCCTCCATCCGGTGGTGCAGGCGTCACTGCAATACCATCGGGTGTTTCGTCGGCTCCTCCGCCCAGGGCTCGAATGTTCTCCACGAGTGCTGCGAGCCGATCTGTCTCGTGTCCTCGCAGGTGTCCAATTCCTCGGAACACACTGGGGCTAGATGCCAGTGCTGCAAGAGCAATCACCGTCGGGGCAAGCTCTCCCGCGTGAGAGAGGTCCATATCAACTCCGGGGATGTCGCCGCCATGGCGCCATCCGATTCCCCCGTCAACTGTGAGAGTTGACCCGGACACAGTAAAGGTTGCCCCGAAGTGTTCAAGGATTCGGGGAACATCCACTCCCACCTGCGTGGTCTCACTAGGCCAACCTTCAATGCTGACTTGCCCACCAGTGATGAGGGGTGCGGCCAAGAACGGTGCAGCGTTGGAGAGATCTGGCTCAATCTCTGCATCGAGTGCCGAAATTGGACCAGGCAACACCCTCCACACACCCAGAGTCGAGGAGTCAACCTCGACCCCGCGTGCTCGCAAGCACGACAGGGTCATCTCAATGTGAGGCAGGGAGGGCAGATGGGAGCCGGTGTGGGTCACGGTGAGGCCGCCGGGAAGTCGTGCCGCCATCAGCAACAGGCCCGATACAAACTGGCTGGACGCTGAGGCATCAATCGACACCGATGTGCCTGCTGGTGTCCCTGTGTTGGTGATGGTGAAAGGCAGAGTGTCTCGCCCTTCGTCATCGACCTGGAGCCCCAACTGGGTCAGGGCATGAAGAGTGGTGGCCATGGGTCGCCGTCTCGCACCGATGTCCCCATCGAACCGGAGTGTTCCGGTGACCAGTGCTGCTAGCGGAGGGACAAAGCGCATCACGGTTCCCGCCAGCCCGCAGTCTATGGACACGGAGACGTCGTGACCTGCAGGAATAGGGGTGATCGCGAGGTCAGACCCAAAGGCGCCCTCTCCTGGAATCTCGGTAATGGTGGCGCCCAGAGAACGTAAGGCCTCCACCATGAGAGCCGTGTCTCTGGAGTGCAGAGGTCTGCGCAGTGTGGAGGGGCCCTCAGCGAGAGCGGCCAGCACGAGCTCACGATTGGTCAGAGATTTTGAGCCTGGTAACGATAGTGAATGCCGAAGTGGCTGGGCGCGCTCAGGTGCGCTCCAGTGGGGGGAATTTTCTGCCGTGCTCATTGGTTGTCCAGGGTATCGGGTTAGTCATCAGGAAAGGAGGTTCTCGTGTCACCGGCAACACTCTTAGAAGCCCCACGGGAGACCTCGTTAGACTTCCCCACGATGGCTTCCTCGCACTCTGGTGACTCCTCGTCATCCCCCGATTTCGCAGCCCAAGCAATGCCGTTCGCCGATCAGCTGTATGCCGCAGCAATGCGACTTGCGAAGAATCCCTCTGACGCCGCTGATTTGGTGCAAGAAACCTATCTGAAGGCGTTCCAGGCTTTTCATCAATACGAGCAGGGCACCAACTTGAAAGCCTGGTTATATCGGATTCTCACCAACACCTACATCAACCTCTATCGCAAACGCTCCAAAGAGGGTTTCCAGTCTGCATTGGATGATTTAGAAGATTGGCAGCTGGGGGAGGCTGAGTCGCTGACCCAGACCTCTAAGCGCTCGGCCGAAGCCGAGGCTTTGGATCGGATGCCCTCCAGTGTGGTGAAGGATGCCTTGCACGATTTGCCCGAAGATTTCCGCATGGTTGTTTATTTCGCGGATGTGGAGGGCCTGAGCTATCAAGAGATCGCCGACATCATGGAGACCCCCACGGGGACTGTCATGAGCAGGCTCTATCGAGGCCGGAAACTTCTGCGCGCCTCGCTCGCCGAGTATGCGGCGAAAGAGGGTTACGATACCGGCGGGAAGGGTGGTGAGAGCTGATGGCTGATTGTGGATGCGAGGAAACTCGTAACAAGCTAGAGGATTACCTCCACGGCGAATTGCCCGCGGGTGCCTGCCAGGACTTAGAAGATCATTTCCAAGAGTGCCCACCCTGTTGTGATGAGCGCGATGTGGGAACCCTCCTCACCGAGAAGGTGAAGAGCGCGTGCTGCGAGACTGCTCCAGAGGAGCTGAAGCTCAGTATCCAGAAGACTCTCGAAGGCGCTAGCTAGACAGAGCGCGGTCAAGAATCAGCTGGGCTTCCACCTGGCTTCTCTTCGATGATCCAGTCGCAGGTGATGCTGATCGGGGCCTGGAGACCACCGACAACGCGGGCAGGCCTGCGGCCTGTGCTTCCATGACCATGAAGGGCCATGCTCCCTGGTTTTCTGGTTCATCTTGTACCCAGACAAACTGTGCTCCCGAGTACTTCGCCGCGATGGCCTGGAGGTCTGCTGCGGGGAAGGGGTAGTACTGCTCGAGGCGCACCAGAGCGATACCGGTGATGCCGCGCTTCTCGATCTCGGACTTAAGGTCGTAGTAGATCTTTCCGGCGACCAACAGGACTTTTTGGATTCCCGAGCCCGAAGCGACCGCTGGGTCATCCAGCACGGGCTGGAATTTGCCGGTGGTGAAATCGGCGGGGCTGCTGGTGGCTCCGCGCAAACGCAACATGGCTTTTGGCGTGAACACTACGAGGGGCTTGCGGGGTCTGGCGTAGGCCTGGCGGCGTAACAGGTGGAAGTAGGAGGCGGGAGTGGAGGGCCTCGCGATAATCATGTTGTCCTCTGCGGCGAGCTGTAGGAAGCGCTCAATGCGGGCAGAGGAGTGGTCGGGGCCTTGGCCTTCGAACCCGTGAGGCAGAAGAAGGACAACGCTCGAGCGTTGACCCCATTTTTGTTCTGCCGAGGAGATGAACTCATCGATCACGGTTTGGGCACCGTTCACGAAGTCACCAAACTGGGCTTCCCACATGACCAGTGCATCTGGGCGCTCCACTGAATAGCCGTACTCAAAGGCGAGTGCTGCATACTCACTGAGGAGCGAGTCATAAATCCAGAGGCGGGCTTGGTTTTCCGCCATGTTCATCAGTGGCAACCACTCTTGGCCGTTCACCCGGTCGTGCAGCACGGCGTGGCGCTGCACGAAGGTCCCTCGCCTCGAATCCTGACCTACGAGTCGGACAGGGGTGCCCTCCAAAAGCAGGGATCCCATGGCGATGAGTTCTCCAAAGCCCCAGTCGATATCGCCGGACTTGGCCATCTCGCGACGCTTGTCCAGGAGCGGCTGAAGTTTCGGGTGGACGCTGAAACCGGGGGGTTGGTTGCCGTGGGCCTCGCCGATCAGGCTCAAGATGGCAGGGTCAATCCCGGTGGTCTCCGGTTCACCCGCTCCTTCATCACCCTGCGAAGCGAGACGGTCCGCCCCGGCAAGGGCTCCCTGGTCTTCCGGTGTGACCGAAATGGCGCCTGTTTGGACTGCGTGAGTCTCCTGGAAGGCCTCTTCGAGACGGTCGTGGAAGTCCTTCTGGGCTGCTTCTAGTTCTTCGGTGGTGATGTCACCGCGGCCAATGAGAGCTTCGGTGTAGAGGGTACGAACGCTCCGCTTGGCCTCGATCAAGTTGTACATCAGAGGCTGCGTCATCGAGGGGTCATCACCCTCGTTGTGACCACGTCTGCGGTAGCAGACAAGGTCAATGACGACATCCGCTTTGAACTTCTGGCGGTAGGCGAAGGCAATCTCGGCGACGCGCAACACCGCTTCAGGGTCGTCGCCGTTCACGTGGAAGATCGGCGCCTGAATGGTCTTCGCCACGTCCGAGGCATAAACCGACGTTCTCGCATCGTGCGGCAGGGTGGTGAATCCGACCTGGTTGTTGACGATCACGTGCATGGTTCCACCGGTGCGATACGCCCGCAGCTGAGACATCTGCAGGGTCTCCAAGACCACACCCTGGCCGGCCATTGCCGCATCACCGTGGATCAGGACCGGGAGGACACCAAAGCGACCGATTTCTTTGCGGTCTTGCTTTGCTCGCACAATTCCTTCGAGGACACCGTTGACGGCCTCTAGATGTGAGGGGTTCGCGGCCAAATACACGGGAATCTGAACTCCCGAGGGGCTGGTGTAGACGCCCTCGGTTCCCAGGTGGTACTTCACATCTCCAGAGCCTTGGACGCTACTGACGTCTTGGGTTCCCTCAAACTCGCGGAAGATTTGGCCGTAGGTTTTGCCGGCGATGTTGGCCAGCACGTTCAAACGTCCACGGTGAGCCATCGCGATGGCAACTTCGTCGAGACTTTCCTCGGTTGCGGCCTGCAGGATTTCATCCACCATGCTGACGGCGGACTCTGCTCCCTCAAGGCTGAAGCGCTTCTGTCCGACGTACTTGGTCTGGAGGAACGTTTCGAATGCTTCGGCCTGGTTCAGTTTTGAGAGGATGCGCAACTGGGCATCGTGGTCAGGCTTCTCGTAGGGCTTCTCCACTGTTTCCTGGAACCAGCGTCGTTGCTCGGGGTCCTGAATGTGCATGTATTCGAGACCAATGGTGCGGCAGTAGGAATCGCGCAAAACGCCGAGGATTTCGCGCAACAGCATCGTGCGACGACCACCAAAACCACCGGTGACGAACTCGCGATCAAGATCCCAAAAGGTTAGGCCGTGGCTTTCGATTTCTAGGTCAGGGTGCGAGCGCTGGCGGTATTCCAGCGGATCGATGTCGGCCATCAAGTGCCCCCGTACCCGGAAGGCATTGATCAGCTCTTGGACTCGGGAGGTCTTGTTGACGTGATCTGCGGTGTCAACGGCGATGTCTTCGGCCCAGTGAATTGGCATGTAGGGGATACGCAGCGAGGCGAAAATCTCCTCGTAGAAGCCTTCTCCGCCAATCAGGAGCTCGTGGACCTTCTTCAGGTACTCACCAGAGCCAGCGCCCTGGATGACTCGGTGGTCATAGGTGGAGGTCAAGGTAATGGTCTTGCCAATACCCAAGTCCGCCAGTGTTCGCTTAGACGAGCCCTGGAATTCTGCCGGATACTCGAGCGCTCCAGCACCAATGATGCAGGCCTGGCCTCGCATGAGGCGGGGAACGGAGTGCTCGGTTCCAATGCCACCGGGGTTGGTCAGAGAAATGGTGTTGCCGGAGAAATCATCGGCGGTCAGTGCGCCATCTCGAGCTCGCTTCACAACGTCTTCGTAGGCGACCAGGAAGTCGGCAAAGCCCATGTGTTGAGCTCGCTTGATGCCGGGCACTACGAGTCCGCGAGTGCCATCGGGTTTGGGCATATCGATAGCGATACCGAGGTTGATGTTCGCGGGGTGAACGGCGACAGGTTTCCCGTCTACTTCGTCGTAGAAGACGTTTTGGCCGGGTAATTCCTTGAGGGCTTTGATCATGGCCCACGCGATGAGGTGGGTAAAGGAAACCTTTCCACCGCGAGCACGACGCAGGTGGTTGTTGATGACAATTCGGTTGTCGATCATGAGCTTCGCTGGCACGGTGCGAACACTGGTCGCAGTCGGGACCGTGAGGCTCTGATCCATGTTGGCGGCCAGTGCCTTTGCCATTCCCTTGAGAGGATTGACCTGATCCGAGGGTGCCGCCTCCGCACTGTCCTCCACCGTGGTGATGATGGCGGTGGGTGAGGTGGGGGCTTCTGCCGGAATGGGCTGTTCTTTAGGAGCAATGGACGTGGTCTTGGCGATGGGGGAGGTCATCGGAGAAGGGTCATCGGCCATCGAGACTGCGGGAGTGGGTGTAGCGGTGGGGGCCGGAGCAGGGGTGGGAAGAGTGACACCCGCGTCTGCGGCACGTGACTCAAAGAGGGGCCACCAGCTCTTTTCTACTAGCTGAGGGTCTTTTTGATACAGGGTCCACAGCTCGTCAACGAGCCATTCGTTTGCCCCAAATTCGACGGATGCCTCCACCGATGTCTTCATGGTGTCGTGATCTGACACGCTTTGTCGCTCACTCTCACGTTGCGTACCCAACTGGCGACAAGCCTACCTGCTCAGCCTTGAACTTCCTGCAGTTCTGGCGCAGGAATCTGCAAGCCTGATACCCTTCAAGAGCAATGGATGATCCGTCGTCTGATAACGCTGAACCTAGTCATAGACCCTGGGGTGCCCGCCAGGTGGGTGCCCGATGAGTTCAGACCTTCTTCTGTTTCTGGTGGGAGTGCTTCTAGCGCTTGGCACCGGAGTCTTCGTGGGCAGCGAGTTCGCCCTTCTCAACCTGGATCGCGCTGACCTTGAGGCGAGGCGGGCTAAGGGCGAAAAAGGTTTCTCCATCACCATTTCCGCGCTGAAACGCACCTCCACCCACCTCTCCAGTGCTCAGCTGGGTATCACGCTGACGACACTGCTCACCGGGTACACGATGGAGCCAGCAATCTCGTCGATGCTTTCTGGTCCCTTGACCAACGCCGGACTTCCGGAGGATTTCATCCGCCCGGTGGGCGGAGTGCTCGGAATCTTGTTGGCGACATTTATTTCGATGATCTTTGGTGAGCTCGTTCCCAAAAACTATGCTCTCTCCGTCCCACGACAGACAGCTCGGGTTCTGGTTCCCTTGCAGGTGGCCTTCACGTGGACGTTCCGACCCTTTATTGCCGTTCTCAACGGAAGCGCGAACCGAATCCTGCGCGCCATGGGTATTGAGCCCAAAGAAGAGCTTTCTGCCTCCAGGACGGCCGATGAGCTCTCCAGTTTGGTGCAGCGCTCTGCTTTGCAGGGTCTCCTGGAGGATGACACCGCCACCCTGCTCTCACGCACCATCGAGTTCTCATCGCGCAACGCCATTGATGTGATGACGCCAAGAACCCAGGTCGAATCGGTGCACCGCAGTGACACGGCGGATGACATCATCGCTTTGGCGAGGAAGACCGGGTTCTCGAGGTTCCCCGTGATTGATGAGTCCATCGACGACGTTCGTGGTGTGGTGCACGTGAAGCAGGCTGTGGCAGTTCCGGTCGATAAGCGCTCCGAGGTGCCAGCCTCAGCCCTGCAATCAGAGGTCATTCGCGTCCCGGAGACCATGACGCTCGATGTGTTGCTGACTGAACTCCGGGGACGGGGATACCAGGTCGCCATCGTTGTCGATGAATACGGCGGAACCTCCGGTATTGCGACCCTGGAAGATTTGGTGGAGGAGTTGATCGGTGAAGTTGCCGATGAGCATGACCGAGCCTCCTTGGATGTTGTGCGAGCCCGCGACTGGTTCACTTTCCCGGCAGCCCTGCGACCTGATGAGTTGGAGGAGCGCACTGGTGTGGAGGTTCCCGAAGATGGTCACTACGAAACCATTGCCGGGTTCATTCTTGAGCGGCTGGGTCGAATGGCGGAGGTCGGCGACACCGTCTCCATCGCGACCGGAGTATTCCGGGTGGAGCGCATGGAGGGGCGGCGTATCGATCGCGTGCGATTCACTCCTCAGGTGAGTGCTGAGGAGGTGACGCTGCTGTGAGCGACTGGGCTGGACTTGCGTGGTTAGTGGTGTTGCTCGCTGGTAACGCGTTCTTTGTGGGTGCCGAGTTCGCCGTGATTGCGGCGAAGCGATCCCAAATTGAGCCTCTAGCCGAGACAGGGAGTAAGCGCGCCAAAACGTCCCTGTATGCGATGGAGAACGCCACCCTCATGTTGGCGACCTCACAGTTGGGTATCACCGTGTGTTCGTTGCTGATTCTGCTGGTCTCCGAGCCAGCAGTTCACCACCTGCTGGAAGGGCCACTGGAGTCCTTGGGTTTGCCCGTTGCCGCTGTGGGCACCATCGCGTTCATCTTGGCCCTGCTGATTGTCACCTACTTGCACGTTGTTCTGGGCGAAATGGTTCCCAAGAACATGTCGTTCTCTCTGCCGGATAAAGCGGTCCTCTTGTTGGCGCCACCTCTGGTGTTTGTCTCCCGAGTGATTTCCCCGGTCATTCGCGCGATGAATGCGATCGCGAATGGAATCCTGCGCCTCACCGGTGTGGAGCCCAAGGCCGAGGCCACCAGTGCCTACACCTTGGATGAGGTGGCGACCATTGTGGCGGAGTCCACCAAGACCGGAATGCTCTCCGATCATTCCGGTGCGCTTACGGCCGCTTTTGAGTTCACCACCAAGAAGGTGAAGGACGTCACGATTCCCCTCGAGCAATTGGTGACTCTGCCGGAAGATGCGACACCTAGAGATGTTCACCACGCGGTGGCACAGCGTGGGTTTAGTCGCTACGTCCTTGTGAACGAGGATGATGACCCTACCGGCTATGTCCACATCAAGGATGTGCTCGATAGCGATGAGACCGAAAGTGACTACCCGGTTCCTCCTCGTCGCATCAGAAACCTTGTCGCATTGCAGGAAACGGTGGAGCTCGAAGACGCCCTGGCCACGTTGCGAGGCACCGGAAGCCACGTCGCGAAAGTTCTTACCTCTGCCGGTGAGACGGCGGGGGTGTTGTTCCTCGAGGACATTATTGAAGAGCTCGTCGGGGAAGTCAGGGACGCCACCACCCGCCGCTAACATGTCCAGAGGACAAAGGGGGCTGGATGTCAGAGTCGTTCCTGGTGGTGGGTGAAGCCCTCACCGACTGCGTTATCCGAGGTGATGTCGTTACCGAGACACCCGGTGGCAGTCCTCTGAACGTTGCGATTGGTATCGGTCGCCTCGGTCACGACGTTGTTCTCGCCGCCCGGGTGGGCCCTGACTCCAGGGGCCAGGCCATCACCGAGCACGCCCGGCACAGTGGTGTGGTGCTGATTGATGACGTGAGCGGTCTTGATCGCACCTCCAGCGCCAGCGCCACCATTGCCGATGATGGGTCTGCCTCGTACGTGTTTGATCTGCTCTGGGATGTGACACCTGCCATGGTTCCAAGCCAACCCTTCGCCCACGTGCACATCGGCTCCATTGGTGCCACCCTCGAGCCTGGGAGTTCCGGCGTGGTTCAGATTGTGACCGAGCAGCGAGCGGCTGGGGCGAGCATCAGCTACGACCCGAACGTCAGACCCTCCATCATGGGGAGCCCTGAGGATGTCCGGGAACGTATTGAGGAACTCATCGCCCTGTCTCACATCGTGAAAGCCAGCGATGAGGACATCGAGTGGTTGTATCCAGGTCACAGTGAGGACGAGGTTCTTGCCTCGTGGCGTGACGCCGGAGCGGCGCTCGTCGTCATGACCAAGGGCGCTGAGGGTGTTATCGCCCACGCCGGAGCTCACACCGTGTCACGTCCCACCATGGCAACTGACGTGGAGGACACCATTGGGGCCGGTGACTCCTTCATGGCGGGGCTGCTAGTCGCCCTTCAGCGCCGAGGCTTTGTCGGAGAGGGGGCAGCAAGGTTGTCCGCGATTGACGCCGACGATCTTGAAGCCTCCATAGATTTTGCCCTGCAGTGTGCGGCCATCACGGTGTCTCGCGTGGGGGCGAACCCTCCTTATCAGGAGGAACTGGTCGCCCTCGGTTAGAGAGAATTCCACGACATGACTAGTTCGTGGAGAGTAGGTCCTGGATTGCTCCGCCGACACGGTCCGATTCGATCAGGAACCCGTCGTGACCATAGGGAGACTCCAGCACAAGTGCATCGGCACCAGAGAGCGAGCCAGGGATGTGTGTGGCCAACTCGTGTTGCTGCTCGACCGGGAACAAACGATCGCTGGCAATGCCAAGAATCAAGGTGGGTTGGGTGATGGAGCCCAGCACCTCAGCAAGATCACCGCGGTCCCGGGTGACATCGTGGGAGTTCATCGCATCGACGAGCACCAGGTAGCTATTGGCGTCAAAGCGCCGTGTGAACTTGTTTCCGTGGAAATCCAGGTAGCTCTCCACGGCAAAGCGACCGTTGTCGCCGAGAGGTGACACTCGGCTTTGCCAGGTGCGCTGGAACCGGTCGTTGAGTTCTGTGGGAGAGCGGTAGTTGACCAGTGCCATCCTTCTCGCCAGAGCCAACCCGCGGTAGGGGCCCTCATCGTGGTCGTAGTAGTCGCCACCCTCAAAGAACGGGTCGACCATGATGGCTTCGCGCTGGAGGGAGTTGCCTCCCAGTTGGTCAGCACTGGTGATGGCCGAGGTCGCGATGAGGGCCAGTCGCTCACAGCTCTCGGGGTACATAATCGCCCACTCCAGAGCGTGCATACCCCCCATAGAGCCACCGATGACCGCGGCAAACTTCTCGATGCCTAAATGTTCACCCAGTGCCTGGGTGGCGTGGACTTGGTCCCGAATTGTCACATAGGGGAATCTCGAGCCCCACTCTCGTCCATCGGGAGCAAAACTGGAGGGACCCGTGGAGCCTTGGCATCCACCTAATACGTTGGGCACAATCACGCACCAGGTGTCAGTGTCGAGAGCGAGTCCGGGGCCCACAACACCGGACCACCACCCTGCGGTGGGGTGACCGCGTCCTGCGGACCCGGTGATGTGGGAATCACCGGTCAGGGCATGGAAGACCAAGATGGCGTTTGTTTTGGTGTCGTTCAGTTCCCCGAACGTTTCATATGCCAGTCGAACATGGGGAAAAGTGTCTCCGTGCTCTGTGGTGAGGGACCCCACCTGACAGAAGGCGCGCTCACCCAGGTGATCGCCATCTCGCCACGCCCCCGTCACCGGTGGGGTTCCGCGCAGCGTCGACTGCATCGCCTCCGAGACGAACGCGGAGGGCAGTGATTCTGCCGGTGATTGCCAATCCATGGTGTGGCTATTCTTCCCTAGATGAGCATGGCCGGGGAATTATCCCCGGCCATGACCCTGCGTAAGGGAGATCTACGCGTTCTGCAGGCTCTCTGCGGCAACCTTCTTCGCTGCCTGGAAACCAGATTCCAGGTCGGCGAGGATGTCGTCGATGTGCTCGAGTCCGACCGAGAGTCGCACCAGTCCGGGGGTGACACCGGTGGTGAGCTGCTGCTCGGGGGTGAGCTGTGAGTGAGTGGTGGAGGCCGGGTGGATGATGAGGCTTCGCACATCACCAATGTTGGCCACGTGGCTAAACAGCGACACGTTATCCACCAGTGCTCGACCGGCATCCACGCCACCCTTGATCTCAAAGGAGAGCACTGCTCCGACTCCGTGAGGGGCATACTTCGCGGCTGCCTCGTGCCAGGGGCTCGACGGGAGCGCTGCGTAGTTGACGCCAGCGACCTGGTCGTGGGCTTCCAGCCACTGTGCAACAGCCAGTGCGTTTTGACAGTGACGCTCCATCCGCAAGCTCAAGGTCTCGATGCCCTGGATCAAACCAAACGCGTTGTCGGGGGAGACTGCTGCTCCGATGTCGCGCAACAACTGGACACGTGCCTTGATGATGTAGGCAATGGGGTCTCCCAAGACGCCTGTGTAGCTGGCGCCGTGGTAGCTGGGGTCGGGTTCGGTGAGGCCGGGGAACTTATCGGCGTGCTTCGACCAGGGGAACTTGCCACCGTCGACAATGGCGCCAGCGATCACCGTTCCGTGCCCACCGAGGAACTTGGTGGCCGAGTGCACAACAATGTCAGCACCGTGCTCAAGAGGACGTAACAGGTACGGGCTAGCGACCGTGTTGTCGACAATGAGCGGCAGGCCGTGCTCGTGGGCGACTCCCGCGACACCGGCGATGTCGAGGATGTTGATGCGAGGGTTGGCGATCGTCTCGCCGAAGAATGCCTTGGTATTGGGGCGGACAGCCTGTGCCCACGCCTCCAGGTCATCCTGGTCTTCGACGAAGGTGACCTCGATACCGAGCTTTGGCAAGGTGTACTTGAAGAGGTTGTAGGTTCCTCCATAGACCGAGGAGGAGCTCACGATGTGGTCGCCTGCGTAGGCGATGTTGAGAATCGCGTTCGTGGTGGCAGCTTGACCAGAGGCGAGCAGGAGCGCCGCGGTTCCGCCCTCGAGGGCCGCAATCCGCTGCTCGGCAACATCCTGGGTGGGGTTGTTGATGCGGGTGTAGATGTTGCCAAACTCGGCAAGGGCGAAGAGGTTCGCTGCGTGCTGGGCGCTGTCAAACACGTACGCCGTCGTCCGATAGATCGGAGTTGCGCGAGAGTTCGTGGTGGGGTCAGCACTTGCCCCCGCGTGAATCTGCTGGGTCTCAAACTTCCAGGTGTCTGCCATGAGGAATCTTTCGCTAAAGGTGGGAGACACCCTTCTGGGTGTCATTGGTTGATAACCCTAGGTCGGAGATTCCCCGACGTCACCTCTGGCTGTAACGCTCTGTAATAAAGCTCTAGCGGCGCAGGGACTTTTGCATCATCACAATCCCGATCCAGCGCCCAAATTTGAAGCCCACCTTGCCCATCCGACCCGATTCCACGAAACCAAATTT
>CAZPBS010000018.1:0-9209 GCA_964584925.1 uncultured Microbacteriaceae bacterium | reverse complement strand
GCCCAAATTTGAAGCCCACCTTGCCCATCCGACCCGATTCCACGAAACCAAATTTTTGGTGAAGCGCCAGAGACGCTTCCGCACCAGAATCGGCAATGACCGCAATCATTTCGGTCATGCCAGTCTCGGTGCATCGCTCAATCAGGTCACCCAGAAGCTCGCTGCCAAGCCCTCGTCCGAGGGAGGCTGGCCCTAGGTAGATGGAGCTCTCCACTGTCTTTCTAAACCCGGCTTTTTCGCGAAAAGGGAAAACGTAGGCATAACCCAGGAGTGTCCCCTGTGGGGACATGGCAACCCGGAACGGGTAGCCAAGTTTCTGGAGGTGGCGAAAACGAGCCTGAAACTTGGTAATGCTCGGAGCTTTCTCATCCAGGGTGACCACCGAGTTCCGCACGTAATGGCGATAGAGAGCGAGAATATCGGGGACATCCTCCTCGGTGGCATCACGAATCTCATAGGCAAACTCTGCTGGTGGTTCAGCGGGTGGCTGCAGATGACGGGGGAGACTCCGCCGCTTCTGGTACTCATCGGGCAACATCAGTGAGCTCCTAATGACCAGTCGAGAGGTGAGAAGCCTGCATCGTCACGAATGCGGTTCACCGCACTAAAGGGGCGCGATCCAAAAAACCCGCGCCTGGCCGAGAGTGGGCTCGGGTGAGCTGACTCGATGACCGGAGTATTTCCCAGGAGGGGTTTGAGCTCGCCGGCTTCTCGCCCCCACAGCACTGCGACAAAAAACTGACCGGTGGAGACCAGTCCTTGGATGACTAAATCGGTGAAGCGGGTCCAGCCGAGCGTGCGGTGAGCGCCCGGGGATCCCACCAGGGTGGTGAGGTGTCGATTCAGCAAGAGCACTCCTTGGGATGCCCAGGCGCCCAGATCGCCGTGAGCTGGGAGGTCGACGTCGAGATCGTCCCGGAGTTCTTGGCGAATATTGCGCAGACTGGGAGGCAAAATGGTGACAGAGGGCTCGACGGAGAAAGCCAAACCGCTGGCATGTGATTGCCCGGGGTAGGGGTCTTGTCCAAAGATCACACACTGCACAGCCTCGGGCGGGGTATCGAAAGCGCGCAGCACTTTGTCCGCACTGGGAGTCATCATGGCTTTTCTGGCGGGTGAAGCATCGAGTTTTCGTCCCACCTCGGCCAGGGCGGCGAGCCCGTCGTGTCCCACCAGTTTCGCCCACCGCTGCGGAAGCGCACTAGGAAAATACGCTTCGAGGGAGCCCTGGTTCATGACCCCAGGTTATTGGGTGGTCTGAGTGCGCATGGCCTGCACCAAGGCAACACCCAGGTCATACGACTCCCGCCCACCGGGCTGGATCAGTGCCGAATACCAGGAGTCGGTGTAGAGAGAGTTGTGGATCGCGGGGACGATGACCTCGTCGCCCCACTTCCAGTACGTTAGTGCGCCATCCGCGGTTTGACCCACGTTCAGTTGTTGGGAAAGGAGGTCATCGATGACGGTGGGCCTAATCGCGGCGTCAACCGATGCGGTTCCCAAAATGATGTTGATGCCGGTGTCTACTTCGCCCGGCACCGCATACAAGCACGAGAGTCCACCGACGAGCTCCTCGGGGGTTTGACCCTCCACATAGATCGGGTCATTGCTCAGACTTCCCGGTCCGGCAATCAGTTCGATTCCCCGGGGAGAGAGAAGAGACAAGCCTGCTTCACCGATCAGTGTGCTGCAATCGGAGGGGCGAGAGTAGCTGAGTTCCACTGGAGCTTCCTCTTCGACAACCTCATCAGCGGCATCGACCTCTTCGGTGACGATCGTGTCGCTCGCGGTGCCACAGGCGCTGAGCAGAAAAACGAGCGCAAGCAGGGCGAGCGAGCTCTGCTGCTTGCGTGTCGACGTGGCCACTGTCATCACCCCTCTGCCTGGAGTATAGAACCCGGGGAAGTCTGAAACCTGGCGCCACGATAGTCTGCAACCGTGTCGTTACCTCACGTATTTTCTGCCCGTGAGCTGGTCTCCGCGCGCCGCTCCGGCGAGCTATCTGCCACCGAGTTGGTGGAGCATTTCCTGGCACGTATCGATGCTCACAACCCCACGCTGAACGCACTGGTGACCATCACGGCGGAGCGAGCTCTGGAGCACGCCGACGCCATGGACAGAGGTGAGGGTGAGCCTGGAATCCTCTGGGGTCTGCCTTTTGCGGACAAAGACCTGACGAACCGTGCGGGAGTTCCTACCGGTGCAGGGTCCCGCGTGAGGGCGGGGGCGCCGCTACCCACCCAGTCTGACCCGATGGCTCTGGCTATGGACGCTGCCGGAGGAATCAGTATCGGAAAATCCGCGGTCTGTGAGTTTGGGCTCTCCTCCTATACCGAATCACTCGTGTTTCCCCCCACCGCAAACCCTTACGCACTCGACCACGGCTCTGGTGGCTCCAGCGGTGGTGCTGCGGCCGCCGTCGCGGCGCGCCTCGTGCCACTGTCTCCCGGCAGTGACGGCGGAGGCAGCGTGCGTATTCCTGCCTGGGCGTGTGGTCTGGTGGGCCTGAAGCCCTCCAGGGGTCTCATCCCTGGAGGTACTGGTTTTGACTACCTGGCGGGACTCGTCGTTCCTGGCCCCCTCGCGAGGAACGTGGGGGATGCGGCACTACTCCTCGATGCTCTGCGAGGACACGGAATCACTCACCGAGCCACCTCACCAGGGAGCCAGCCGACCAGCTTTAGCGACGTATTTTCTGCGCCTCCTGGTCGCCTGCGCATCGGAGTGACTCTCCGGCATCCGTGGGAGGACTTCGTGGACACACCGCTTGACCACAGCGCACTCGCCGCGCACACCCGAGTCCGAGCCCTCCTGGAAGACCAGGGTCACACGGTGGTGGATCTGGACTGGAGTCCGAGGGCTGGATACTCGGAAGCGTTCACCACTATTTGGAAGGCCTCCGCCGTGGGGCTTGATCTCACCCCCGAACAACGCCAGCTTCTCGAGCCCTTGACCGCCTACCTCGTTGAGGAGGGTGATGTGCTTCCCGCCTCAGTGCTGGCTGCTGCCCTCCGGGAGCTCTCGGCATTCGAGGAGCACACCATCCGCTCGTTCGCGGATGTCGACGTTGTCCTCACCCCAGGGCTAGCTACCGCACCGCCACGCATCGGGTTCTATGACAGCGAAGATCCGGAGCGCAATTTCTCCCAGCAGGTGCAGGTGACGCCGTATTCGAGCTTCGTCAATGTTTCGGGGTTGCCAGCGCTTGCTCTCCCCGTGATGCTGAACCCTGAAGGCCTACCCGTGGGTGTGCAGGTGATCGGAAGGCCTGGAGGCGATGCGACACTGCTGCAGCTCGGTCACCAGCTGGAAGAGGCGCTCGAGTTTGCCTCGAGCGCACAGCCTGCTGGCTTCTAGTTGCTGTAGACGCCGAGAGTCCTGGCGGTATCCAGGGTAAGGGGCTGAGCTTTCCCGAAGACATAGTTAGTGGTCACCCACGCGCCACACGAATCTTCTGCCAGTGAGGCAGGGCAGGGGACGTCCACCAGGAAGTGTGCTTCCGTGGCGATGTAGTCCGGTGACTCATCCGAGGTTGTCGAGTCGAAGGTGTAGAGCGTGCCGCCACCAGCGTCAGCGCTTCCCGCGCCGGCGGTTCGGAGAACTGCGGTGACGTCTCTCAGCACATCGCCGCTCACAATCGCGACGCTCGTGACGGAGACACTCTCGCTGGCGGGTAGATACCAGGTGCAGGAAATCCGCAAGTCCGCTCGAACGTTCTTCAGCAGCGGGATTAACTCTTGATTGGTGGTGCCATAGCCAAAGTCGCCCTCGCTGGTGTCTCCCACGTTGGTGCGAAGCTCTTCGAGCAGGGTGGCGGTGAGCTCTGGGGAATACATCGTGTCGCAGGTGGGGACGCCAAGCCCTCCATCGACGACTTCCTCCTCGGCCTCCTCGCCGGTGGCATCGGGAGTCACCTCGGAATCAGTGGCGGTGGCGTCATCGGTTGATGCCGCATCCTCGGCAGTGCTCTCTGCAGAGTTGAGGACACCCCAGTCTTCGAGGACAGAGCAACCCGAGAGCCCCAGAACGACAGCGCTGGCTAGGGCAAAGGGGGCAAACACTCGAGCCCTGCGGGACATACCTACTCCTCGATTACGTTCCGTGGTAGTGCTCCACTGGTACATCGACTAGCGAAGCTATCTTTCGCCAGTATGCCTCAATCAACTCGGTATCCCCGGCAGCGGGATGGGTAGGTCCTTCAGGTGTTAGGCCATCAAAGTAGGTTCCATTGGCCACACCAAGCTCCGGAGTATCCACCAAATGCACCAGCGGCGCCGCTCCGGCCTCGGCAGAGATCTGCATCCAGCCGGTCAACGCGAGGATCAGTTTTCCGCTGCGGGATTCAGCCCCAAACCCAGATCGGACATAGCCGGGGTGGACCGGGTAGCTCTCCAGACCGGTTCGCATCGCGAGCGAGCGAGCATAAAGAATCACGCCGAGCTTCGCGGAAGCGTAGGGCCACCATCCTGCTCCATAGCGGCGCTGGTCAAACCCGAGGTCATCCAGATCGATGCGTCCTAATCGCGCCACCATCGAGGTGGTGTGAATAACCCGGCCCCTCGTGTTCACGAGCTTGGGAACAAGACGTTCTGTCAGGACGACAGACCCCAGCACGTTGCGCTGCAGTGTCAGCTCATGGCCCTCGGAACTGCGCTGCTTGGTCGCGACGATGCCGCCGGCGTTATTGACCAGAGCGTCGATGCGATCAAATCGTTTGCTCAGGGAGTCCCCAAGTTCCCGCACGGCATCGAGATCATCAAAATCACACACAAACGGGATGCCATCCATCATCCGAGCAATTTCTCGGGTGCGCTCCGGGTTTCGCCCCACCACGGCCACCCGCCAGGACCGTCTCGCCAGTTCGCGGGCGACTTCAGCGCCAATTCCACCACTAGCGCCGGTAATGATTGCGGTTCGGTCCACGGGACCCTTTCGTTGGTATCCCCAGCCTACGGGCTGGGAATTACTTAGTCACCCTCAAAAACCGCCGGCTTCTTGGTCACGAACGCTTCCATTCCGCGTTGCACATCCTTGGTTCCCATCAGTGCTCCCAAGCGACTGGGGAGCTTCTGGTGCTCAGCATGAGCATCCACGACACCAGCCCGCGCTGAGGCCAGGGTTGCTTGGACCGCGAGAGGCGCTTGGGCAGCAATTCGCAAGGCAATCTCGGTCGCAGCCTCCAGCGGTGCACTCTCCACCACCTTTGTCACAATGCCCATGTGGTGAGCCTCTTGGGCGCTCACGGTGTCCGCGGTGAGGAGCATCCGCATGGCGTTGCTCCACCCGGCAATGCGGGGCATCCGGGTTGTTCCTCCCCCGAAGGGCAGGATTCCTCTGGCCACCTCGAGCTGAGCAAACTGCGCGTCCTTCGAGGCGACAATGACGTCGCTGGCTAGAGCCAGTTCCACACCGAGGGTGAAACAGATTCCCTGAATGGCCATCACCACGGGCTTTCGCACCTGTGCTGTGGAGATTCCCCACGGATCAATACCGCCCTCTGGGATGGGAAGGGCGCCCGTTTGGGCCATCGCCGGTCCCACATCAGCGAGGTCCAATCCGGCGGTGAAGTGATCGCCATGGGCAAAGACAACACCCACTCGCAGGCTTGGGTCCCGATCCAACTCGCCATAGGCGAGAGCGAGCTCAGCCAGCATCGCCAGGTCAGCGGCGTTTCGCTTATCGGGGCGATTAAGGCCGATGAAGAGGATGTGATCTCTGCGCTCGAGGGTGACCCTCGAAGGTTCTGTGGTCATGCTGGAACTCTAACGATTTACGACGAGAGACGCTCCCGGGTGGCGTGGAGTTCTCGCACGATCTGCTCGGGCAATCGGTCCCCAAAGCGACCCAGGAACTCTTCCGCGTCATCTAGGTCTGCACCAATCAGCGTCGGATCCACGCTCAACAGAGTCTCGAGTGCATCCTCTGTGAGCTCCAGACCCTCGGTGTTGAGGGACTTCGGCAACCACCCAATGGGGGTTTCTTTCGCGGCAACGGCACCGTCGAGTCTGTTCACTATCCACTCGACAACGCGAGAGTTCTCCCCAAAACCTGGCCAGATGAAGCGACCATCGGCGTCTTTCTGGAACCAATTCACATGGAAGATGCGGGGCATCCGACCGACACCGCGCAACCGATCGCCCATGTCGAGCCAGTTCTGCATGTAGTCGCCCATGTTGTAGCCACAAAACGGCAGCATCGCGAAGGGGTCTCGGCGCACTTCGCCGAGAGTCCCTTCGGCGGCCGCGGTTTTCTCCGATGCCATGGTCGCTCCAAGGAACACCCCGTGCTTCCAATCTCTGGCCTCCACCACCAAGGGCATCGTGGTGGAGCGCCGTCCGCCAAAGATAATGGCGTCGACTGGGACCCCCTCGGGGTCATCCCATTCAGAGGCAAGACTTCCACACGCCCCGAGCTTCACGGTGAAGCGTGCGTTCGGGTGAGCGGCAGGGGATCCAGTGGTTGGATCAAAGAGTTCTCCTCGCCAGTCGGTGAGACCTTCGGGAATCTCTTTCGACATTCCCTCCCACCAGACGTCACCCTCTGGAGTAAGGGCGACATTGGTGAACACGGTGTTGGAGGAGAGCATGTCCATCGCGACCGGGTTCGTGCTCGCGCTCGTTCCCGGCGCAACACCAAAGAACCCCGCCTCGGGGTTGATGGCTCGAAGGCGGCCATCGGCTCCGGGCGCCAACCAGGCGATGTCATCGCCGAGGGTTTCCACCCTCCAGCCCGGAAGGCTTGGTTGCATCATCGCGAAGTTGGTTTTCCCGCAGGCGCTCGGGAACGCTGCGACCACGGTGTAGGTCTTGCCTTCGGGGTTGGTGATTTTCACGAGCAACATGTGCTCGGCCATCCAGCCTTCCTCCCGGGCGAGGACTGAGGCGATGCGCAAAGCAAACGCTTTCTTTGGGAGCAGGGCGTTGCCGCCATAGGCCGACCCAAACGACCAGATTTCTTTGGTCTCGGGGAAGTGGGAAATGTATTTGGTCTCGTGACACGGCCACGCCGTGTCCGCGTCGCCCTCCGCGAGCGGGGATCCCACCGTGTGGAGGCACTTCACCCACGAGGCACCCTCGGCGATGGCACCGAGCACATCGGCTCGGACTCGGACCATCATGTGCAAGCTCAGCACCACATAGGGAGAGTCGGTGATTTGAACACCGAGTCTCGCCATCGGAGAGCCCAGGGGTCCCATCGAGAAGGGCACGACGTAGAGGGTGCGACCGCGCATCGCTCCACGGCTGAGGTCCCGCAGGGTGTCCCGCATCGCGCTGGGGTCTTCCCAGTTGTTGGTGGGGCCAGCGTCTTCGGGGTCACGCGAGCAGATAAAGGTGCGTGACTCGACTCGGGCGACATCGGTGGGTTCACTGCGAGCGAGGTAGCTTTTTGGCCGCAGATCATCGTTAAGACGGGTGAGGGTTCCCTGAGCGACCATCACGTCAATGAGGTGTTGGGCTTCTTCGGCGGATCCGTCACACCACACAACGCTGTGCGGTTCTAGCAGGGCGGTGGCTTCGTTGACCCATTCCTGAACATCGATGGGACGGTGAGGGCCCGTGGTGGTGGTTTCGCTGTTTCGCTGATTGAGAGTCATAGACATAATCGCTCCTCGGCCGGGGTCTAACACCAGTTTTGTCAAGACCAAGGGGTGTGTCTGACCAAATTGCATGTCAAAAAACGCTGTTTTTGCGTTATTGTCAGAGAATGGTCGAAATCTTGGCGCTCGGGCAACGAGTCCGGCATGCACGGCAGCAAGCAGGTCTGACCTTGGAGGAGCTCTCCACTCAGGTCGGTGTCACCGCTAGTCAGTTATCTCTGGTGGAAACGGGGAAGCGAGAAGCCAAGATCGGGTTGCTCTCCTCCCTGGCCACCGCTTTGGGAGTTGAAGTCTCCGAGCTTTTGGATGAGACCCCCCCCAATGAGCGAGCACGTCTTGAGCGAGAGTGGGCGAGTGCGGCGGCAAGCCCGCTGATTTCCTCTCTGGGACTTCCCCCGCTTCGCGTGTCCAAGTCGGTCTCTGATGAGCACTTGCAGGTCATGGTCGGGCTCTATCACGAGCTTGTTCGTCGAGAAAAGCTAGCTTTGGCAACCCCCGAAGAGGCGCGTCGCGCCAACACCGAGCTTCGCCACCAAATGCGAGAGCTGAACAACTACCGCGACGACTTGGAAGAACTCGCCGAGGACCTTGTCCGCTCCGTCGGGCACACCTCAAGCGGTGCGCTCACGCACCGCGAGGTGGCCATGATGGCGGGGAAGCTGGGCCTCGAAATTGTTCACGTGGGAGATCTGCCCCGAAGTGCGAGAAGCGTCACGGACCTAGAAAATGGTCGGATTTATCTCCCGCCCGCGTCCATCCCCGGTGGGCACGGTCTTCGCTCCCTGGCTCTGCAAGCCATCGCCCACCAGGTGCTTTCCCACCCTGTTCCGAAAACCTATGAAGAGTTCCTCCAGCAGCGACTGGATATCAACTACTTCGCAGCATCGTGTCTTATGCCCAAAACTCAGGCGCTCGAGTTCCTCCACGCCTCAAAAAAGTCCAAGAATCTCGCGGTCGAGGATTTCCGGGATGCGTTTGGTGTCACCCATGAGGCAGCCGGTCTTCGGTTTATGAATTTAGCGACCGAGCACTTAGGCCTGCCCCTGCACTTTCTGCGGGTCGGTGATGACGGGGTCGTTTATAAGGCATATGAGAACGACGGTTTAGCGCTCCCCGAGGACGTCACCGGATCCACTGAGGGCCAGATTGTGTGTCGGCACTGGAGCGCCCGGGAGGCGTTTGTTCGGACCAATCGCACCACGGAGTATTACCAATACACCGACACCCCAGAGGGCACCTTCTGGGAGTCCACTCAAATCGGGACGTCCACGGCGGATGAGTTCTCGATCACCGTCGGTGTGAAGTTTGAGAACGCTAAGTGGTTCCGCGGGCGAGACACCACTGAGCGGAAAGTCTCCAAGTGTCCGGACACGGAATGTTGTCGCCGACCCGTCCCGGCTCTGCGGGAGAAATGGTCGGGCAAAGCGTGGACGAGTGCGCGTCTGCACGCCCACGTGCTCTCGCCCCTGCGAGGAGGCATGTTCCCCGGGGTCGATGATGTGGAACTTTTTGAGTTCCTCGAAGTCCACGAGTCACCCGATGTGAGCGCTGAGCGCTAAAAGTGCCCCCAGTAGGATTCGAACCTACGGCCTTCTGCTCCGGAGGCAGACGC
>CAZPBS010000017.1:0-25808 GCA_964584925.1 uncultured Microbacteriaceae bacterium | reverse complement strand
CCCGTGACCGACGGATTATGAGTCCGCTGCTCTAACCAGCTGAGCTACCGCCCCGGATGGCTTTGATGCCTGGCCATCTGATCCCCATTGTAAAGCGCACTCAGAGGAACTAGAGCCGTCACGCGTGAGGAACAATCTGTGGCTGCACGAAGACATACCTCAATTCGCTGGAAGAGCACACCCCGAAGTTCTTGTCGCAAATCCTTGAGGTTTCGCAGTGCTTTCACGCTCCGCCCTAGACTAGAAATCTCATACGAAACGAGGGGATTTCATGGATATCTGGCTCACTATCGGCTCTTCCGCTCTCGTCACGCTCACTATCGCCATTGCCGTCCTGTTTGGCATCTGGCTCTTTGTAAGAATCGCGGGAAAGAAAGTCGAATGGCTCGTCCCCGCGTATGAGGACATCCGGCCCCGACTCCGGTTCTTTGTCCTGACTTTCGCCCTACTCGTCAGCACACTCGTGGTCAATCGCCCGGACGACATCTGGTGGGTGGCTCTCTCGCAAGGATTGTTGGTCCTCTTAATCCTCTCCGGTGGTTTCCTCATTCAAGAGATTGTCAACTACTCGGTTTCCCGGATCATCGATAAATTTGAAAAGGGTGACCAATCGGATGCAGAAGTCCGACGGATTACTACGCAGCTGCGGCTTCTTCGACGACTCGCGAACGCAATTATTGGCATTCTCGCGATCGGTTTCGCATTGTTCACGTTCCCGGCAGTTCAAGGCGTAGGCGCCGGTTTATTAGCCTCTGCAGGCGTGCTCAGTGTGATTGGGGGTTTGGCGGCCCAGTCAGTGCTCGGAAACCTGTTCGCCGGGATCCAGCTGGCATTTAGTGATGCGGTCCGAGTTGGCGATGTCGTTGTGGTGGAGGACGAGTGGGGCACGATTGGGGAAATAACCCTGTCCTACGTAGTCGTCTACATCTGGGATGAGCGACGACTGATTGTCCCCTCCACCTATTTCACCAGCACCGCTTTTGAGACCTGGACGAGGAAAACCTCCAAGGTGTTGGGAACTGTGTTTATGGATGTTGACTGGCGTGTACCCCTGGATAAGGTCCGCGCTGAGTTTGAGCGGTTCTTGAAAGGTAACCCTCTCTGGGATGGGAGGGCCTCCGGAGTCGTGGTCACCGACGCCCGGGGCGGCTATGTCCAGGTGCGCTTACTCATCTCCGCTGAAGACTCATCGAAGCAGTGGGATTTGCGCTGCGAAGTGCGCGAGCACATGGTGACCTGGTTGCAGAAGAAGCATCCAGAAGCGCTCCCCGTGTCCCGTGTGACCCTAGAAAACCCGGACTCTTCGCGGAAAACTCGGATAAAGTCCACTCCGTGACAATTCGTCCCATCCGCATCACCGGAGACCCGGTTCTTCGCTCCCCCGCAGCACCTGTCACCCGCTTTGACGACGAACTGCACGAGCTCCTCACCGACATGGTCGACACCATGCGCGCAGCACCCGGCGTGGGACTAGCTGCCCCGCAAATTGGTGTCTCGCAGCAAGTATTCGTCTGGGAATGGACCGATGACGACGGGATCCTCCAGGAGGGTGCCATCATCAACCCGACCCTTCACATGGGACCTCTTGAACGAGGAAAAGCTGACCCCGACGATGACCTTGAGGGCTGCCTGTCGGTGCCCGATTTTCGGTATCCCCTCGTGAGAGCGAAGAAGGCAGTACTTCGGGGCACCACGCCCCAGCAAACCCCGCTACAGATCACTGCCGAAGGGTGGTTGGCAAGGATCTTCCAGCACGAATTCGACCATCTGCAGGGAACCCTCTATGTCGACCAGTTGCCCTGGCGCTTGAAGAGAACCGCACGAAAAGAAATTCGAGCTGAAGGCTTTGATGCCCCTAATAAATCCTGGCTACCCGGTGTGGATGATTTCGAGTCAGACCATGAGGCTGAAGAAGCGTAAGCCTGCCGCCACTGCGCCTGCTGCCAGCAACACAACAAGAAACGGTGCCCGGAAATAGAGCAGAATCGCTGCAACTCCCACCGCCGGCACCCTTGCATCAAGGCCGACGCCCATTCCAGTTTGCAACATTTGGGATACCACCAGCGAGGCAAGGAGCGCGACGGTCACGAGCCCCGCAACTCGCGTCATGAGTGCACCCTCGACAAACTTCGGCGGGACGAGATAGCCCAGGTTCTTCAGTGCCCACACCACCAGCCCAGCGGCGATGAGGGCAATCCACACCGTCACGAATCTCCCCGATCGGTCGGAGCAGGTTCGGGTGGCGCGACTCTATGGCGATAAATCGCCAAGACAATCCCTACCGCCGCGGCGGCCAGCACCGGGATACCTGCGGGAACCACGGGGATGAGCACGACCGTGACCGCAGCTGCCGCAATAGCAACCGCAATCGGCTCCTTGGAGACGAGGCGGGGCCACAGGAGCCCCAAAAACGCGGCCGCGGCCACGGCGTCCAGACCCCAGGTCCGAACATCACCGAGAGCATCGCCCGCCAACGCACCGACCAGGGTTGCGAGGTTCCACCCGACGTACAAAACAAGTGCCGTGGTCCAGAAACCGTGCCGGGCTGATTCTTGGTCGGTCTGAGAAATTGCGACAGCCGTGCTTTCATCCACTGTCAGGTGCCCGGCAAGTGCTCTTTTCCAGAAACCCGGTCCAACGAGAGGAGACATTCGGAGTGCGTAGAGACCGTTTCGGATACCCAGGAGACCAGCGGAAGCTATCGCTGCTCCAGCAGCGGCGACTCCCCCCGTGCCAATGATTCCCACGAAAGCGAACTGTGATGCCCCCGAGAACATCAGGAGACTCAGCACCATCGTCTGCCAGACGCTAAAGCCCAACGCGACTGCCAGCGCACCAAAAGAAATGCCATAGAGCGACACGGCGAGGGCCACCTGGACTCCCTGTGCCCGTGCGCGACGGTTACGGGCGCTCTGAGACTCGTCAGTCACTGGACCCTGAGCTCTGGGTGTTCACCCCATGCACACCGTTGTGAAACTTGAGTGTGGGGAAGGCTGCAGAAACACTGAATCCAACGCCGGGGACTCGGTGAGCCGAGAAAACGCCACCGAAGGTCTCGGTGCGCGTCTGCATCTCTTTCATGCCTCGCCCCGAGAGAATTTCGACCAGGGCCGCCTGGTCATCCTCAATCGTGTACCCGGCATCGTCGGGGGACATGAAGCGGCGCCTCGCGCGAATCCCGTCGTCATCGACCCGCACGTGCAGTCCTTGCCCGCTCCAGCTCATCCCCACTTTCACGGTAGTTCCAGGACCCCCGTGAGCCCGGGTGTTATTCAGGCTTTCTTGAAGAATCCGAAAGATCGCCAGTTCAGCGCTCGGAGTAATTGAAAAGGGCGTGCCACTCTCTTCAAACGTGACCGTGATTCCTGACTCATTCATGGCTTCGAACAGGTCATGAATGGACACGAGGCTCGGCAGATTGGCCACTTCCTCTGCTCCATCCCGGGACACATTGACGACCCTCCGAATGTCACTGAGAACAGCTCTAGCGGAGTCAGCAATAGCCTCCGCAGCGCGCGATGCCACTTGAGGGTCTGACACCGCCGTGAATTTTGCTCCCTCGGCCTGGGATATCAGGCTGGTCAAAGTTGCTGCAGCAGCGTCATGAACCTCGCTAATCTGGCGCATCCGATCCGCCAGCTCGGCAAGTTTCACTTCCAGCTCGGACTTCTCGACATAGTTCTCATACTCATCGTCGCGGGATGCTTGCGACACCCCAGACGGTGTCCGCATGCGCAGCGCAAGGATGACCACGGATCCCAGTGCGATAACCAACAAACCGGCCAGTGTGGGAACTAACCACGTGGACTGTGTTGCCAGAAAGTCTGACATGAGTCCCTTTCTGTGGGCATTTCTCGGCCAGGAGGATAGTTGCTCCTCGACTTGGACTCGAACCAAGAACCTACCGGTTAACAGCCGGTTGCTCTGCCAATTGAGCTATCGAGGATTACGACGCTAAGCCACGATGCTACCAGAGCAGCAGGCGCCGTTTTCGCCCTTCTAGGCTAGTAGCCAGCCTCCACATCGACAACACCGGTGAGCGCCGCGCCCGCAACGTAGGAGGCCACATTGGCGCTAATCCGCCTCGCCAGCAGTGGCTCCGTCATCGGTGGAGTGTCGGCAGAGTGTGACGTGATCACAATCCTCTTCTCCCTCCAGATGGGGTGATCATCGGGGAAGGGTTCAGGGTCCATCACGTCCAATCCCGCACCAAATAGGCCTCCGGACGCCACAGCTTTCAGGACTGCATCAGCATCCACCAGCGAACCTCGAGCAATATTGACGAGCACCGCGTGAGCGGGCATCAGCGCAAGCTCTCGCTCACCGATGACGTGAACAGTCTGGCTCGTCGCCGCGGCCGCAACCACTACCGCATCGGCATTCGGCAGGACCTCATGGAGGTGCTCGGGTGAGACGGTCGTGGTTGCACCCGGCACGTCACCACTACTTCGCCGCACGACGGTTACCCGCGGACGAAAAGGCGCCACTACGTCGAGGAAAGCCCGCGCTACGCCTCCGGCACCGAGAAGGACGATGTGTCGACCGAACAGCGAGAGGCCTGTCCGCTCGCCTTGCCAGCGCGCATCACGCGCCTTACTCGGCAGTTCTCTCATGGTGCCAAGGAGCAACGCCAGAGCGTGCTCTGCGACAGGCTCTGAATAGGCCCCCTTCGCCGACGTGACCACGGGACGATCCTTCGGCGCTTGAGCTGCAAGCCGCGCCAGGACCGACGTGAAAGCATCTACACCAGCCCACGGAAGTTGAACCCACTCGATTCCGGGATAGCGGTCAAGAATCTCCTGGAGTTCTTCGGCGCCGCGGGGGCTCACCCACAGCAAGCCCTTTGTTGTGTCATCAAGAGGCTGGAGTGAACCACCGCCCCGGATGACCGCCTCTGTGAACATCTCTGTGGTGAAAGGCTCCATCGACACCGGACCGCCCTTCAGGGCCGGGTGGGTTCGGGAGTCGCCACTCCACTCCTGGTGTTGAATCGCCATCATTCGTCGCGTAACGCTCGTCGCTTAGCTTCAATGGTCACTAACTGCTCCTGCACCACGCGGTGTCCCGCAGGGTCGGTAGCGGCATCGGTCCGTTGGAGAGTGCTCATCAATTCAGCCTTTTGGCGGAGCAAATCTCGGTCCAAGAGCGTCGCTGTGACGCCGAGGCAGTACCGCTCCGTTTGAGCTTTGCTTTCTGGCAGTGGAGCGACGGAGAGCTGTCCCACGAGGGGCTGCAGGGCTTCAGGGGTCTCCGCGGTCACTCGAGACACCCATGCGCCATCCTGATACTGGTCGAAGACCGAGAGCATTGCATCGCGCACTAAGGCAAGTGCTGCGTGGGAGAACTGAGTCGATAAGACCGCGGTGGCACGCTCGGCAGGAACGACATCAGGGTGTTGGAGCAACACCATCAACACGTCCCTTTCCAGAGTGGTGACCGGGTCCTTCGAGAGTGACTCCATCGTGTAGGGCTTATCGCCCTCGGGGGCAGGGGCTGTCGGTGACGTTGCCGGAGTGGTGTTCGTGGCTCCAGCCCGAATCTCTCGCAGGACATCATCGGGGTTCATCCCCAGCCATCCCGCCAATTCCCGTGCATAGCCGTCTCGGATTACTCGGTCTCTAATCTTGGAGACCACGGGGGCCGCTGCCCGCAGCGCCAGCGTTCGACCTTCCACGGTGTTCAAGTCACACTGATTCATGACCTGTTTGATCATGAATTCATACATCGGTCGGCGATGCGCAATCACCTCTCGAAGGGCTTCATCACCCTTGGTGATGCGCACGTCACAGGGGTCCAAGCCTTCTGGGGGAACGGCAACAAATGTCTGTGCCGCAAAACGGGATTCTTCGGCAAAGGCCCGTGACGCTGCCTTCTGGCCTGCCTCATCAGGGTCGAAGGTGAAGATTACCTCGCCTTTCGTGGCTTGTGCGGGGTCATCGGAGTCCCCGAGGACTCTGCGAACCACGGTGACGTGGTCTCCACCGAATGCTGTGCCACAGGTCGCCACAGCGGTGGTGATTCCCGCCAGATGACACGCCATCACGTCGGTATAACCCTCGACGATGACGACCTGTCGCTGCTTGGCGATATCGCGCTTGGCGAGATCCAAGCCATAGAGAACTCGGGACTTGTGATACACCGCCGTCTCCGGGGTGTTCAGGTATTTCGGGCCTTGATCGTCCTCACGGAGCTTTCTTGCCCCAAACCCGATGGTCTGCCCCGTCACATCTCTAATCGGCCACACCAGGCGCCCTCGGAAACGGTCGTACACACCTCGGTCTCCCTGGGAGACCAGCCCCGCATCCAGGAGCTCCTGGATAGTGAAGCCCGCTGCAACGAGGTGTTTGGAGAGCGCGTCATAGGACGCGGGCGCATAGCCCACCCCAAAACGCTCCGCTGCAAGAGCATCAAAGCCGCGCTCCCCCAGAAAAGTCCTCCCCAGTTCTGCTTCTGGCTTCCCCAAGTGCTCCCGGAAGAACTTTTCTGCTGCCTGGTTGGCGGCATACAGGCGTGCTCGATTGCCAGCAGGAGCGCCCCCGCTGCCGTCCTCATAGGTCAGCTGGTACCCGACCCGCTCGGCAAGACGCTCTACGGCCTCTTGAAAACTCAGGTGATCGATCTTCTGAAGAAAGCTGTAAGCATCTCCCCCCTCGCCACACCCAAAGCAGTGATAAAACCCTGCTTGAGGGCGAACGTGAAAACTTGGGCTTCGCTCATCATGAAAGGGGCACAGCCCCTTCATCGAGCCGACCCCGGCGGATTTGAGCGTCACATAATCACCGACGACATCAGCGATATTGACGCGCTGGCGCACCTCATCGATGTCTCCGCGCTTAATCAACCCCGCCACAACGCCAGTCTAGTTAGACAGCGCCAGCAACACATCGGGTGACAACGTAGGTGTGAAAAACCTAGGACAGACCGAGTCGCTCATAGAGCGACATGGCTGACTGATCGGTCAACGAGGCCACCTGGTCGACCACGACCCTCTGGCGAGCCGAATCCGAGGTGGCGGCCCTGTAGTCGGCCTGGAACACAGCGTCCATGAGGTGGGGGTCTTTCGCTAGTGCGGTTGCAAGTGCTTTGAGCACATCGCGCTGGTGGTGATAAATCGGCTGACGAGCCGTGTGTGACATCACATGGACCGCCACGAGGCCTTTCAGTAACGCAATCTCGTCGCGGGTTTCGCTCGGTACCCGGAGTGACTCAAGACCATCGATAGTCTCTACACCGGCGGTGAGCGCAAATCGCCCAATAAGCGTGCTGGTGAGGTTCTTGAGAGACGCAAGCTGCCCCCTGGAAGGCTGGAAACTGCTGACCCAGCCAGGAACGCCGGCGAGTCGCTCCCAGGCAGCAACGAGGGAATCCGGTGAGGCTGTGCCCACCCAGGTCGCCATGTCATGCAGGATGTCGCGCCGATCCTTCTCAGAGGCCAGTGCAGCCGGGTCAAGGTAGCCATTAACGATGGCGTCCTCGAAGTCGTGCACCGAATAGGCCACGTCGTCGGAGAAGTCCATGATTTCGGCTTCAATCGTGAGCCTGCGCGATGGAAGTCCTTGCCGGGCCCACTCGAAGACATCCTGATCATCGGCATACACGCCAAACTTTGCCCGACCACTGGGGTCAATTTCGGGAGTCTCGGCGCTCCAGGGGTACTTAATGCTCGCGAGCAAGCTCGTTCTGGTCAGGTTCAGCCCACGAGGAACACCCTCGGTGTCAACCGCTTTGGGCTCAAGCCTCACGAGTAGACGGAAGGACTGCGCGTTTCCTTCAAAACCACCACACTCCGTTGCCCACTCCGACAGCGCTTTTTCACCGTTGTGACCAAACGGGGGATGACCCAGGTCATGGGCGAGGCACGCAGTCTCCACCACGTCAGCGTCCACGCCCAGCCGATTCGCTAGCTCTCGACCAATTTGTGCGACCTCCAGGGAATGGGTGAGCCGGTTTCTCGCAAAATCCAGACCTGCCGTGGGCGAGAGGACCTGGGTTTTGGCGGCTAAGCGTCGAAGCGCTGAGGAATGGAGAAGCCGACCCCGATCTCTCGCAAAATCGCTTCGTGTGGAGGAATGTGTCTCGGGAACAAAACGTTCGCGATCGAAGTCGGAATACGTCTTAGCCGCCACTGGAATCCACCTCCGCCATGCGCAGGTTGTCCCGCTGACTGGCGCTCAACTCTTGGCTCTGGAGCCAATGCTCGGGAAGAGCCACCTTCTTGGGTGATCCCTGACGCCCGCGAGGGCCCTCAACTCCCTCGGTGGGATAGGGAGCAGACCAATTCAGCTCACCCAGGAAATCGTCCATCTGCTGCAGAGACTCCACCGTGGCGAGACGGGTGCGGACTTCTCCCCCGACCGGGTAGCCCTTGAAATACCAGGCGACGTGTTTGCGAATGTCTCGGCACGCACGATCTTCATCGCCGTCGAAAAACTCGACCAGTAACTCCGCGTGGCGACGAAACGCTTGGGCAACAGCTCCGAGCCCCGGCCGAATACGGAGGCCCTCGCCCTTGAATGCTGCCTGTAGGTCGCCAAAAAGCCAGGGGCGACCCAGACATCCGCGCCCCACCACCACGCCATCGCATTCGCTCTGCTTCACCATGGCCAGTGCGTCTTCCGCACTCCAAATATCGCCGTTGCCGAGCACCGGAACACCCGAAATCTTCGACTTGAGCTCCCCAATTGCGTCCCAGTCGGCGTGTCCGGAATAGAACTGTGAGGCAGTCCGGGCGTGCAGAGCAATCGAGGCCACTCCCGCACCTTCCGCTGCTTTACCGGCCTCGAGGAAGGTCAGATGGTTATCGTCAATACCTTTGCGCATCTTGATGGTGACTGGAATGTCTCCTGCAGCCGTGACGGCGCTCTCCACAATGTCGCGAAACAGGCTGCGCTTCCACGGCAGAGCCGCTCCCCCGCCTTTTCTCGTCACCTTCGGAACGGGGCAACCGAAGTTTAGGTCGATATGGTCGCATCGATCCTCGTCCACGAGGAAACGAATTGCCTCGGAAATGGTGGTGGGTTCCACTCCATAAAGCTGAATACTCCGGGGAGTTTCGGACTCGTGGTGCTTGATCAGTCGCATGCTGGTGGGTGTTCTCTCCACCAATGCGCGACTGGTAATCATCTCGCTGACGTAGAGACCAGCGCCATACTCGCGACAGAGTCTGCGAAAAGCGGTGTTGGTGATGCCGGCCATAGGAGCCAGTACGACGGGGACGTCGAGCTCCAGGGGGCCGATGGAGAGCGGCTTCTGGGCGAGAGCTGGCCCCGCCATGATTACGCCCCTACAAGCGCAGCGGACAGGTAATCGCGCAGCTTGTCCAAGGAGACACGCTCCTGGCTCATCGTGTCACGCTCGCGAATGGTGACGGCGTTGTCCTCGAGTGACTCAAAGTCCACGGTGACCGCGAAGGGCGTCCCGATTTCGTCGTTGCGACGATAGCGACGCCCAATTGCGCCGGCATCGTCGAATTCCACGTTCCAGTACTGGCGGAGATCATCGGCGACTTTCTGCGCAAGGGGCGAGAGCTGCTCGTTCCGAGACAGCGGCAGAATCGCAACCTTGATGGGTGCCAGACGTCGATCGAGGCGCAACACAGTTCTGGTGTCAACGCCTCCCTTGGAGTTCGGGGCCTCGTCCTCGTAGTAGGAATCGACCAGGAAGGCCATCAGGGAGCGGGTCAACCCAGCGGCCGGCTCGATCACATACGGGGTCCAACGCTCGTCCACCGCTTGGTCGAAGAAGGACAAGTCAGAGCCGGAGTGCTTGCTGTGGGTCGAGAGATCAAAGTCGGTTCGATTTGCGACGCCCTCGAGCTCACCAAACTCACCCGAGGAGAAGCCAAAGCGATACTCGATGTCGACAGTTCGCTTCGAGTAGTGCGAGAGCTTGTCCTGAGGGTGCTCGTACAGACGCAGGTTCTCGGGGTTGATGCCCAGATCCGTGTACCAGGCAAAACGCTCATCAATCCAATACTGGTGCCACTCTTCGTCCTCGCCAGGCTTGACGAAGAACTCCATCTCCATCTGCTCAAACTCACGGGTACGGAAAATGAAGTTCCCCGGCGTGATTTCGTTACGAAAGCTCTTCCCAATTTGCGCGATACCAAAGGGTGGCTTCATGCGAGCTGTCGAGACGACGTTGTTGAAGTTCACAAAAATGCCCTGCGCAGTCTCTGGGCGGAGATAGTGCATTCCCGCCTCATCATCGACAGGCCCCAGATATGTTTTCAGGAGTCCGCTAAACGCACGAGGCTCCGTGAACTTGCCCTTATTGCCACAGTGCGGGCAGGCAATATCTGCCAGCCCATTCTCGGGAGCTCGGCCCTTCTTTTCCTCAAACTCTTCGAGCAAGTGGTCGGCGCGGTAGCGCTTGTGGCAACTCAGGCACTCGACCAGCGGGTCAGAGAACACTTCAACGTGCCCAGATGCTTCCCAGACGGCTTTCGGGAGGATGACTGCGGAGTCCAACCCCACCACATCGGCACGAGATTGCACCATCCGCCGCCACCACTGGCGCTTGATGTTTTCCTTGAGCTCAACACCCAAGGGGCCGTAGTCCCAGGCGGAACGAGAACCACCATAGATTTCACCAGACTGAAAGACAAAGCCTCGGCGCTTGGCTAGCGCGATGACGTTATCCAGCTTGCTTGTGGCTGCCACTGATGGTGCTCCCTTGATTTCTGGCGGGAAACCCCGGCACAGAGTCTCTATCTTAGCTAGAGGCTTTGTTTCCTGTCTTCGGTTGGTCCACAGCCCCACCAAAACGCCTGGCCCGTGACTGGTAGTGACCAATCGCTTCCCAAAGGGCAGAGCGGTTCATATCGGGCCACAACGTGTCTAGGAACACCATTTCGGCATACGCGCTCTGCCACAGCAGGAAATTGCTGGTTCTTTGCTCACCGGAAGTCCTCACAAAGAGATCAACATCGGGCTGCGAGGGAATATAGAGATGACGAGCCAGCGTCTTTTCGGTGATGCGATCCGGAGTAATCGCCCCCTCGGCCACCTCACCGGCGATGGCACGCATCGCGTCGATAATCTCCGCTCGACCGCCATAGTTCACACACATGGTCAAGGTGAGCGCGGTGTTGCGCGCGGTGAGTGCCTCTGCGGCTTCTAAGTCCTTGATCACACTGGACCAGAGCTTGGGTCGTCTCCCCGACCACCGCACCCGAACTCCCCAGTGGTGAAGTTGATCCCGGCGGCGACGCAAGACATCGCGGTTGAAGCCCATCAAGAATCGCACCTCCTCGGGTGAGCGATTCCAGTTCTCGGTCGAAAAGGCATAGACCGAAAGGTGGGATACCCCTGCTTGCAGAGCCCCGGCCACCACATCAAGCAGGGCGGCCTCCCCTGCTTTATGCCCCTCCACGCGAGGCAAGCCCCGGGAGTTAGCCCAGCGACCGTTTCCATCCATCACGATCGCTACATGGGCAGGAATCTTCTGACGATCAAAAGCTGGAGGTGTCTGTCCTGTCCAATCCACGGGCAAAAAGTCCTGGGAACTCACGAGAGTGCCTCCACCGGCTTGGTAGTGGGTGTGCGATCAAGGTGCACCAAGGATTTCACGTGCCGCTCCAGGTGATATTGCGTGTACGCAGCAATGAGGCCCGAGACTTGCGACCGTGTCATAGCGTCAGAGGCCTCTGCGATAGGCCAGTCTCCCTCCAGGAGCGACTGGAGGAGCGATTTGGAGCCTTCCCGCAAGCGCGGAGAGCCAGGTGGTGCCACCTCATCGGACACCACACCGCCGAGTGACACCGCGAAAGCACTGTGGTCTCCCACATCACCGGTAACAGCACACGAATCCAAGCTCGGTGACCATCCGGCGAGCGCGAGCGCGCGCAGAAGATAGGAATCAACAATCAAGCTCGAGTCATGATCGCCCGCAGCAAGGGCACGAAGACCCCCCAGGAGGAGCGAGTAGTGCGAGGGCTGGTAGTCGTGATCGGTGAGCTTGTCTGCTGTCTCCACCATCACCATGGCGCAGGTGTATTTGCCGTAGTCCTTGCCGATGGCTTCGCTGTGAGCGCCCAGTGATTCCGCCTGCTGAATAATGTCGAGGCTTTTGCCTTCATAAAACATCGCATCAACCTGGTTGAAAGGCTCCAGCCGTGCACCAAAACGGGACGTCGTCTTGCGAATTCCTTTCGCTACCGCGCGGATTTTCCCGCGGCTACGGCCCAACAGGGTCACAATCTTGTCCGATTCACCGAGGAGATGGGTGCGCAGCACTATCGCATCGTCTCGGTAGGTGGGCATGACCCTAGTATCCCGCGCGAGACCGGTATTTATCCCCCGGGGCACACCGTTTAGAGAGCTCCGACCAGTTCCTTCGCCGGTGACTCAAAACGCAACGCCCGGTTAACGGCCGACACGATCGCTTTGAGCGATGCGGTGGAAATATCGCCATCAATTCCCACACCCCAGAGGGTCCGTGAATTGACCTCGAGCTCCACATACGCGGCGGCGAGGGCATCCCCGCTGGCGCTCAACGTGTGCTCGACGTAGTCGAACAGACGGATTTGAACGCCCTGGTCAGAGAGAATCTTCAAGAACGCCGCAATGGGTCCATTACCCTCTGCAGTGGCTTCCATCTGGTCTTCTCCAGAGCGAAGCTTGATTTGCAAGGTGACGGTGCCATCCATGTCGCTCGCGGAGCGGGTGGAGAGCAGCTCGTAGTGACCCCACTTTTCCTCCACCTGGGCAGCCGGCAGATATTCGTCCTGGAAAATGCTCCAAATTTGATCGCTGGTGACCTCGCCACCCTCCGCGTCAGTCTTGGCCTGGACGACCTGCGAGAACTCAATCTGGAGCTTCCGCGGCAGATCCAAAGCGTGGTCGGTCTTCAGCAGGTACGCAACCCCACCCTTACCGGATTGTGAATTGACGCGAATAACGGCTTCATAGGTGCGACCGACGTCCTTCGGGTCAATGGGCAGATACGGAACAGCCCACTGCAATTGGTTGACATCCACACCCTGGGCTTGCGCATCGGCTTCCATGGCCTCAAAGCCCTTCTTGATGGCGTCCTGGTGCGACCCACTAAACGCCGTGTAGACCAGGTCTCCAGCCCACGGGCTTCGTTCGTGAACAGCCAATTGGTTGCAGTATTCGGCCGTGCGCTTAATCTCATCGAGATCACCAAAATCAATCTGCGGATCGATTCCCTGGGTGAACAGGTTCAATCCCAGTGCCACCAGGTCGACATTTCCGGTGCGCTCGCCATTACCAAAGAGGCACCCCTCGATCCGATCAGCACCGGCCATGTAGCCCAGCTCCGCAGCAGCAATCGCGGTCCCACGGTCATTGTGGGGGTGCAAACTCAAGATCACGTTTTCTCGGTGGTTGAGGTTCCGTGACATCCACTCAATCGAGTCGGCGTAGAGGTTTGGTGTTGCCATTTCCACCGTCGCCGGGAGATTGATGATGACCTTGCGCTCTGGGGTGGGCTCGAGGACCTCCAACACCTGGTTGCAGACCTCCAGAGCAAACTCCAGCTCAGTGCCGGTGTAGCTCTCCGGGGAATACTCGTAATAAATGTCTGTGCCAGGAACCAGCTCTTCCATCGATCGGCACAGGCGTGCGCCTTCTAGAGCGATGTCGATGATGCCCTGTTTGTCGGTGCGGAAGACGACCTCACGCTGCAAAGTGCTGGTGGAGTTGTACAGGTGCACAATCGCTTGCTTGGCTCCCGCCAGTGACTCATACGTCCGCTTGATGAGATGCTCACGGGCTTGGGTCAGCACCTGGATGGTGACATCGTCCGGGATGAGGTTGTCCTCAATGAGGCTTCGCACGAAATCAAAATCTGTTTGCGATGCGGAGGGGAACCCCACCTCGATTTCCTTGTATCCCATACGCACGAGAAGTTCGAACATAATCTTCTTGCGCTCAGGGCTCATCGGGTCAATCAACGCTTGGTTTCCATCGCGCAGATCGACCGCGCACCAGCGCGGTGCCTTCTCGATGACGGCGTCAGGCCACGTGCGATCGGGCAACTGGACCGCAAAATTCTTCGTATACGGCCGGTACTTGTGAATCGGCATCGATGATGCTTGTTGAGAGTTCTTCATGAGCTGGTATCCCTTACGTCTGATGTGAGCGGCCAACGCCAGTGAGCCGCGACGGGGGGATGGCCTAGATAGACGCCCCGGCGCGGCACGTAAGAAGAAGCTCGTGTCTCACAGATTTAGGGTAACACGCGGCCCTGTGTCTCGCTAGAGACCCAGTTTGGTGATCTTTTTGGAGTCCCGCTGCCACTCTTTCGAGACTTTGACCTGGATGGACAAGTAGACCTTGTGCCCTAACAAAGCCTCGATCTCGGCTCTGGCACGCGAGCCAATGTCTTTGAGTTTTCCGCCGCCTTTTCCGATCATGATTCCTTTTTGACTATCGCGCTCCACCCACAGACTGGCAAAAATCTGGCGCAACCCGTCTTCTCGCTCCCCCATCTCGTCGATGGTGACGGCAATGGAGTGCGGGAGCTCCTCGTTGACACCTTCCAGGGTTGCCTCGCGGATCAACTCTGCAATCCGGACTTCTACAGTCTGTTCGCTGGTGTCCTCAGGAGGATAGAGCGGGTCAGACTCAGGCATCAACGCCAGAATCTCTCGCACCACCACATCGAGTTGCTCGCCAGTCAGGGCGGAGAGAGGAATGAGTGCCTCCCAGTCCGCCAACTGGTCAACTTCCATCAAGCGGGTCGCAATCTGGTCCTTGGTGGCGCTATCTGTCTTGGTGATGAGAGCAATCTTGCGGGCTCTTGGGTACTTGAGGATTTCGTTAGCGATAAACGTGTCACCCGGTCCCACATCGTCGGTGGCGGGAACGCACAGGGCAATCACGTCCACCTCGGAGAGGGTGGATTGCACCAAATCATTGAGTCGCTGGCCCAACAGAGTTCGAGGGCGGTGAACACCGGGGGTGTCCACGATGATGAGCTGGCCATTGTCCCGATGCACGATTCCTCGAATCGCATGCCGAGTGGTTTGGGGCTTAGAGGAGGTAATCGCGACCTTCTCACCCACCAGAGCGTTCATGAGAGTTGACTTGCCAACGTTCGGTCGGCCCACAAACGTCACAAACCCTGCCCGATAGCCTCCGGCGCTCATGGGAGGGGAACTTCGCCCGTGCTGGCTTGGTCGATTTCTGCGCGAACGGCCTTCCGCTCCAACCAGCCCTCGGTGGGCGAGACACGAATCCATGAGACTCGTTGGTGTCGACCCTCTGGTTGCTCGGCCACCAAAACCAGGTCTTGGGTGGAGGCCATTGAGCCGCCCTCTGGAAGCCGTCCAATAAGTTTGGTCAACAAGCCGCCGACCGTATCAACATCTTCTTCGTCGATGTCGATGTCGTAGAGGTCTTCGAGATCATCCACGGCATACTTCGCGGACACGCGATAGCGGTCGGGTCCCAGTGGATACATATCGTCGACATCCGTGTCATATTCATCCGATATTTCTCCCAGGAGCTCCTCAATCAAGTCCTCCAGGGTGACCAAACCTGCAATTCCGCCATACTCATCGACCACCATGGCAAGGTGGTTTTGTTCCCTCTGCAAAAACCGCAAGGTGTCATCGGCATTCTTGCTCTCCGGAATGAACAGCGCCGGCTTCGCCAGCGTCGCGATCGGCTTCTTGAGCGCCGCAGCGGGCTTCTCGTGCTTCACCCGCGCCACGTCACGTAGGTAGCAAATTCCGATCACTTCGTCACTGTCTTTCCCGATGACGGGCATCCGGGAGACACCCCTGTCGAGGAACACCGTCATGACGTCGTTGATACTGTCCTCAGCGTCCACGGTGATCATGTCCGTGCGAGCAACCATGATTTCTCGAACGATAGTGTCGCCGAAATCGAAGACCGAGTGCAGAAGCTCTCGGTCTTCCTCTTCAAGCATGTCTCGTTCGGTGGCTTCATCCACCCAGTTGCGGAACTGGTTTTCGCTGGTCACCGTCGCAGTCCCGCCGACGCCGGGAGTCACCACATTTCCGAGCACCACCAGGCCCTCCGCCAGCGGTCCCACGGCAAGGCGAACTCCTCGCACGAGGCCACCAAAGGTCCTCACCATAAACGGCGCATTCCGCGCCCCCACGGCCCGGGGGCTCGAGCCCACCACCACAAAGGAGACACCGGTCATAATCGCTCCCGCAACCAGGAGGACCTGCCACCACTGCGACAACCACATTGAGGCTGCCAACGTAATCAAGACCGCCGCAATGGTGTCCACAACCACACGAACGAAGCGCAACGCGGTGAGGTGAGCAGGCAAATCAGCGGCAATGCGGTGCAGCGCTTGGGGTTTGCGCTTAGCGGCCGCCTCTTCGATGAGATCGTTCTTCCCGACAGAAGAGAAAGCTGAATCAATCGCGGTCAGCAACCCACCGAGGACGATTAACAGCACCGCGATAATCACGAACGCTAGGGCCATCAGCGAATCTCCTGAAAACTGCGCAGGATGTCGCCCTGTAAGCCAAACATCTCTTTCTCTTCTTCGGGCTCAGCATGGTCAAACCCGAGCAGATGCAACATTCCGTGGACGGTCAACATGTGGAGCTCATCCATCACCGAGTGTCCCGCTGCTTCCGCCTGCTTCTGAGCAACGGTCGGGCACAGCACAATGTCGCCGAGGATACCCTCGGCAGCATCATCGCCCTCAAGGCCTGGACGAAGCTCGTCCATCGGAAAGCTCAACACATCCGTGGGACCGGGCTCGTCCATCCACTGCAGGTGCAAATCTGACATTGCTTTCTCGTCCACCAAGACGATGGCAACATCCGCATCAGGGTGAACTCTCATCTGAGCCATCGCGTGCATGGTGACAGCCTGGAGGGATTCCTCATCGACGGAGAAACCTGATTCGTTGGTGAGCTCAACGGACACGCTTGGGCCCCTTTGTCGCCTCGTGACGGGCATAGGCTTCCACAATTTCTGACACCAACGAGTGGCGGACGACATCCTTGGCCGTGAGGTACTCAAAATGAATGTCCTCGAGGTCTTCGAGGATTCCTCCCACCAGTTTCAACCCGCTGGTCCCGCCAGGGAGATCAACTTGGGTGACATCTCCCGTGATGATCATCTTGGATCCGAACCCCAACCGAGTGAGGAACATCTTCATCTGCTCTGGCGTGGTGTTCTGGGCTTCATCCAAGATGATGAAGGACGAGTTCAGTGTTCGACCTCGCATATAGGCCAGCGGTGCAACCTCCACCGTTCCGCTCGCCAGAAGCTTCGGAATCAAATCAGGGTCCATCATTTCGTGGAGGGCATCAAACAGAGGGCGCAGGTAGGGGTCGATCTTGTCCGTCAGCGTGCCCGGCAAGAATCCCAAGCGCTCGCCTGCTTCCACAGCAGGCCTAGTCAAAATAATGCGGTCGACCTCTTTACGCTCAAGGGCAGCGACCGCTTTGGCCATGGCCAAGTAGGTCTTTCCCGTACCAGCGGGCCCCACCCCGAACACAATCGTGTTCTGATCGATGGAATCGACATAGTTCTTTTGGCCCAGAGTCTTGGGTCTAATCGTGTGACCACGAGAGGAGAGAATCGGTTCGGTCAGAAAACCGGCCGCTCTTTTGCCAGTTGACTGTTGAATCTCCGCAACGGTAGACACATCCCGAGCACCCAAATCGACACCGTCTCTGGCCATCTGCACCAGATCACCGACGAGTTGGTGCGCGGTGGCGACATCGTCTTCCGCGCCAGAGACGGTAATCGTGTTGCCTCTGGCGACAATGACAACACCCGGGCATTCTGCCTCCACCTGGGAGAGGACCCGATCGTGAACACCCAGGACACGAATCATGGCGACATCATCAACATCTACCGTGAGGGACACTGAGTTCGGTGATTTAGCCGGCAAGTGATCCCTCTTCAAGCCCACCCGCAAGAACATGGGCGTGGACGTGGAAAACCGTTTGCCCACCTCCCACACCGGTATTGAACACCAGACGGAAATCGCCATCAGCGTGCTCGGCGGCGAGATCACTGGCGACCTGCACCATTTCTTGGAGCAATGCTGGATCCCCCTCGGCAAGCTCAGTCACATCTCGGTAGGCGTCCGTTTTCGGAACAACGAGGAGGTGAACCGGAGCCTTCGGCGCGATATCGCGCAGAGCAATGATGCGCTCGTTCTGGAACACAATGTCCGCAGGGATTTCCCCGGCAATGATGCGGGAGAAAATCGAGGGCTCGCTCATAAACCCCAGTCTAGAACTTGGCTCCAGCACCTGCACCCAGTTATCACCAGCGCCCCATGGAACTGTTCAACAGAGCAAGTGCCGCCGGACCGGCACTCGAGGTCCGAAGAACTGTCGAGCCCAGCCGCAGGTCGAGGGCACCGGAGTTCATCAACAGCTCTTTCTCCAAGGGCTCGAATCCGCCCTCTGGGCCCACCATCACGAGCACGTTTCGCGTCCGAGGGGGGATGTAGGCGGACAGCGAATCACGAGCGCCTGGCTCCAGAAGAAGTAACTGGTGGTCACCCCCGAGCGTGGCAATCTCCTTGGTGGTCATGACGGGATCGACGGTGGGTATCCACGGGCGCACAGACTGCTTGGACGCTTCCGTAGCGATTTTCTGCCATCGAGCGACGCCCTTGGCGACTTTGTCGCCTTTCCAGACCGACACACTGCGGGCAGCCTGCCAGGGGATGATGCGATCCACGCCGAGCTCCGTGCAGGTTTGAATGGCCAGCTCGTCGCGATCGCCTTTAGCTAATGCCTGCACGAGCCAGACCTCCGGCTGCGGGCGGGCGTGGACGGTGGTCTCCAGCACCTCGAGGACGACCTCCTTGGGCCCGACTGCGGTGGCTCGCGCTGTGGCCAAAGTTCCGACACCATCACCGACCAGAATGTCTTCCCCCACGCCAAGCCTCCCTACGGTGGCGGCGTGCCTGGCCTCCTCGTCGACAAGCCTGGCCGGCACTCCAGCCTCGAGCGAGTTGCCCAAGGGCACGTAGTAGAGGTGGGCCACCTGGTTATCCCCCGAAGAGGCGGTCTCGGAATTTTTGGAAGACACCCTGTTGCGCTCCCGCCAGAGTGGGCGGGGCAGGTTTGCGAAGCTCGCGCAACTTCTTTACCAGCTCGGACTCTTTGGCGCTCAGTTTTGCCGGGGTGAGAACCTGAACCCCGAAGCGCAACTCTCCGCGACCATTGCCCCGCAGCTTTGTGACCCCTCGACCCTTGATGGTGATGACATCAGCGCTTTGGGTTCCAGGTTTCACGGGCACGACCACGTCCCCATCGAGAGCTTCGAGGGTGACTTCGATGCCCTCAATCGCGTCCAAGACGTCCACCTCGATGGTGGCGATAATGTCATCGCCTGAACGGGAGAAGATCTTGTCTCCACGCACAGTGAACTCCAGGTAAAGATCCCCTGCGGGACCGCCACCGTGACCCACCTCTCCTTGGCCGGGGAGGTGGATGCGCTGACCGGTCTCGATGCCACCAGGAATATCCACCGAGAGCGAGCGCGTTGCGCGGACGCGGCCTTGACCAGCGCAGGTGGGGCACGGGGAGTCAATGACTTCACCAAATCCCCGACAACTTCCACAAGGGCTCTGCGTGACCATGTTTCCCAGCACCGAGCGAACAGTGCGTTGCAGAGATCCAGAACCTCCACAGATGTCGCACCGACGAGCCTGCGTCCCCGGTGATGCACAGGAACCGTTGCAGGATTCACACACCACTGCGGTGTCGACCTCGAGGGTTTGCGTCACTCCAAAGATGACGTCTTTCAGATCAACATCAACCCGCAGCAGTGCATCTTGTCCTCGTTCCTTGCGAGATCGGGGTCCTCGCTGGGATCCGCCCTGCCCGAAGAAGGTTTCGAAAATGTCGCCAAACGGTCCAAATCCACCAAAGCCAGCTTGGCCGCCCATGTCATAGTTGGCCCGCTGCTCGGGATCCGAGAGAACGTCGTAGGCGTGGGAGACAAGCTTGAACTTCTCTTCGGCATCGTCGGCGTTGTTGACGTCGGGGTGAAGTTGCCGTGCCAACTTGCGGTAAGCCTTCTTGATGTCCTCGGGGCTTGCATCCCGGCCAACACCGAGAATCTCGTAATGATCAACACTCACGCGTTTAGGCTCTTTCCGATTCGTGGTCACCGAGCAATCGCGAGAGGTAGCTCGCCACAGCACGGACCGCGGTCATATTGCTGGAGTAATCCATCCGTGTCGGCCCCACCACTCCCAGGGTCGCTCTGTGCTCAGAGCCCGACTGGTAGGCGGAGGCAAGAACCGCGGTTTCAGCGAAGGGACCTTCGTTTTCCCGCCCGATGCGGGCCTGAACTTCTTCTGACTCCCACTTCATCTCCGTGAAGAGCTTCAAAAGGGTGACCTGTTGCTCAATCGCCTCCAGGACGGGATAGACAGAGGAGGTGAAGTCGTGCTCGCCTCGCACCAAATTGGCGGCGCCCGCCATCATCAAACGATCAGATCGATGTCCGTCCACCGCATGCTGGAGGGCATCACTGAGTGCGTCCATGAGGTCTTTACGTCGTGGGGACACCGTTGCAGAGAGTCCCCGCAATTTCTCGGTCATCTGCGCCAGGGACACTCCGACGAGTTGGGCGTTGAGGTGAGCACGCAATTCGGCCACCACTTCTTCATCGAGTTCAGTGGGGCACTCCACGATATTTTGATCGACCGATCCACCGTCAGTGATCAGGACCGTCATCACACGGTGGGATCCCATGGGGAGCAACTCCACATGGCGGACCGTCGCAACACTCAAACTCGGGTACTGCAAGATTGCAACCTGGTTGGTCAACTGGGAGAGCAGGCGCACCGTGCGGGTGAGGGTGTCATCGAGGTCAGCAGATTCACTGAGGAATTGCTCGATAGCTCGGCGTTGGGCAGGAGTGAGCGGCTTCACACCCGCTAGCTGATCCACAAACACTCGGTATCCCTTGTCGGTCGGGATACGGCCAGCAGAGGTGTGAGGAGCCGTGATCAGCTCCTCTTCCTCGAGCAACGCCATGTCATTGCGAATGGTGGCCGCTGACACCCCAAATCCGTGACGATCGGCGATGGCTTTAGATGCGACGGGCTCTTTGGAGTCGATGTAGTCCTGCACGATAACGCGGAGAACCTCGAGGGCGCGGTCTGACACCATGACGACTCCACCTCCTTCGCGCAAAACTGGCAGTCTCGCCTGTTGATTGCTAATAGTAGCGATGATGCCTCAACCAGGTCTTCAGGTCAGCTCCCGCGCCATGAAATCTGCGACCAAACGGCCCTGGAGCGTGGGAACCACCCGACCAGCCAGTAGCGAGGCACCATCCAGAAGCCCACGCGACACCCATTCGGCGAGTAAAGGGCGGTGATCGGGAGATATCAGGGAAGCATCGAGGCCTTCTGCGAGTCGGATACCCAGCAAAATCTGCTCCATCTGGATAGCCTGCTCACCCAAGATTTCTCTCGCATAGGCAGGAGAGACGCCTTGACCCATCCGAGAGGCGTAGGCGGAGGGGTGTTTGACGTTCCACCACCTGGTGCCACCGACGTGGGAGTGTGCGCCAGGGCCAATCCCCCACCAGTCTTGGGATGTCCAATAAGAGTGGTTGTGGCGGGAATAGTGCGCAGGTGTTCTCGCCCAGTTGCTCACCTCGTACCAGGAGTACCCGGCCTGGTGGAAAAGCTCGTCCGCGAGCGTATACATTTCCGCGTGCAGGTCATCATCAGGCATCGCGAGCTCTCCCCGAGAGATTCGCGCTGCCAACGCAGTGCCTTTCTCCACAATCAGGGCGTAGGCAGACGCATGGTCGGGCGCGAGCTCGAGAGCACTCGACAGCGTCGCCCTCCAGCTCTCCACTGTTTCCCCCGGGGTTCCATAAATGAGGTCAAGGGAAACCTGCAGGCCAGCATCCTTGGCCCACTGCACCACTTCCGGAACACGCTCGGGATTGTGGGTCCGATCCAGGGTTTCCAGCACTGAAGGGTCACTGGATTGCACGCCAAAGGACACCCGTGTCACACCGGCACTCTTCAGGGCATCAAGATCCTCGGAGCTCACACTGTCAGGGTTTGCCTCGACGGTGACTTCAGCGCCTTCGACAAAGCCGAAGGTTTCCCTGGCTTTCTGGAGCATCAGCGCCAGTGGTTCTGGTCCCAAAAGGGTCGGTGTCCCGCCCCCCACGAATACGGTGGAGAGCGGCCTGTGGGGTACCCCGGAGCTCTCGAATGCCTCTCTCGCGAACTCGATCTCAGCGATGGCTTGGGCTGGATAGCTGGCCTGGGAAACACCCTCTAACTCGGTCGCGGTGTACGTATTGAAATCGCAATAGCCACAGCGCACCGCACAAAAGGGCACATGAATATAGAGCCCAAAGTCTCTGGAGCCCGCTCCCACTCTGGCTGATGCTGGGAGGGTGCCATCTGCCGGCGCAAGCTCACCGTCGGGCAGAGCGCTAGGCACTATTCACAAACCAGATGACATCCATCCGGACCAACATCACGGCAATGGATCCGGCGAGAAGGCCCAGCATCACGTTCGACATGATGGAGCGCTCCACGAGCGCCCATACTGACCCCGCCAGAACCATCAGAAATGCAGTGATCAGATACATCCAAAACTCGAGCAGACTCCCCGTCGGCGAATTGCCCAACCCTGGTTGAAAGATGGTCACGATGATTTGGATGAAGAGCAAGACACCCAGGAGAACGATGGACCCAAGCGTGTAATCGTTGGGGGTTCGCTTGGCAAGGGCAAAACCCACCGCGAGAAAACCCGCCACGATCGCAACACCGAGCTGCAACCAGTAGAACCACTCGATCACGGGTGAAACCTCTCCGCTGAATCCTCTCAGCGCTCGGAGTCGGGGACACCCATCAGGATACGGCTGCGATCTCCAGAAGCCTCGAGAATTGCCACCAATCCTCCGGATTCTCCGGCTAGGGCAGCGATTGGTCCAGCGGAGGGCCACCCCTGAGCTCGAATAGGCCGACCGTGCGAAATATCGATGACCTCCTGGGACTCCAAAACCACCACCGGCATCACTGCGCTGGCCACCTCAGCAAGGCTCATCACCTGTGATTCCCCGATGTCCTGGGGAAGTGGAGCTCCCTCCACATCGAAGGGTCCCACTCGGGTTCGCCGCAAAGCCACCAGGTGCCCACCAACCCCGAGCGCCCGGCCCATGTCGCGCGCGAGAGCGCGAATGTAGGTGCCAGAGGAGCAGTCCACGACGAGCTCAACATCAATGACGCCATCTCCTCGGGTGATACCCAAAGTCTCGAGTCGAGAGATGGTGACGACGCGGCTTTTGAGCTCGACGTCGTGGCCGGAGCGGGCGAGATCGTAGGCTCGCTTACCCTCAACTTTGATAGCGCTATAGGTGCTCGGAACCTGCTCGATCTGGCCTCGAAAAGGACCCACGGCCGAGCGAATATCCTCATCGGTGAGAGAGTCCACCGCAGGAGCGCTTTCACCCACTTTGTCACCTTCAGCGTCATCGGTTGTCGTCTCATAGCCCAGGCGCATCGTCGCCGTGTACGACTTATCGAGCCCCACCAAGTACGTCAGCAACCTGGTGCCGGCGTTCACCCCCATAACTAAAAGGCCGGTTGCGGCAGGGTCCAAGGTCCCTGCGTGACCCACCTTCTTAGTCCCGAGGGCCTTTCGCACCCCGGACACCGCGCTGTGTGAGCTCAGACCTAGGGGTTTATCAACAAGGACAATCCCGGACGCCACAAGTTACCCCAAAGCCTTGGTGTGCCACACCGTCTTCAGTTCGGTAAACGCGACAATCCGTTCAACGCTGCGGGCGGGGATTCCCACACTCGGGGCAAGAACCCTCTTCAAGGTGTCCGCTGCGTCACTCTGCCACGTCACCCAGTCACCCTCAGATCCTCCTGCAAGATCCAGGGCGTTCACGTCCGCGTGGGAGGCAAGCCATGGCATCAAAGGCGCCGGGTCACCGGTGAGAATGTTCACCACTCCGCCGGGAACATCGCTTGTCGCGAGGACTTCAGCAAAGCTGATGGCGGAGAGTGGCTGAGTGGGGTGCGCCAGCACAATCGCGGTGTTACCACTGGTGAGAATGGGAGCCAGAACAGCACTCAACCCCAAGAGGCTCTCGCCACTCTTTCCTGCCGGCGCGAGCGCCACCACAACACCGGTGGGTTCGGGGGTCGAGATGTTGAAGTAGGGACCAGCTACTGGGTTTCCATTTCCCGCAACCTGAGCATATTTATCGGCAAAACCGGAATACCAAACCCACGTGTCGATAGCCGCATCGACCTGCTTGTTTGCCGCCTGAGCGCTCACACCTTCTGATGCTCGAATCTCCTCGACAAACTGATCACGGCGCCCTTCAAGAACCTCCGCAATGCGATAGAGAATCTGACCACGGTTGTATGCGGTCAGGCCCGCAAAGCCACCCTGAGCAGCGCGAGCGGCAGTAACAGCATCGCGAGCATCTTTGCGGCTGGCTTTCGCGGCATTTGCGAGGAACTCACCCTTGGGTGTGGTCACCTCGAAGGTGTATCCACTCTCGGAGCGAGGAAACTTACCGCCGATGTAGAGCTTGTATGTCTTGGGAATCGAGAGCCTAGCCATCATCGACCGCCTTTCGTCCAGTCAGAGGATTCGAGGTAGGGGAACAGCCCGTGGCGTCCTCCCTCTCTGCCGTATCCCGATTCTTTGTAGCCACCAAAAGGACTGGCCGGATCAAACTTGTTGAACGTATTTGCCCAGATGACACCCGCGCGAAGCTTGTCGGCGATGGCGAGCATGCGGGACGCTTTCTCGGTCCAGATTCCTGCACTCAGTCCATACGGGGTGTTGTTTGCTTTCGCCACGGCCTCATCCGGCGTCCTAAAGGTCATCACGGAGAGGACAGGGCCGAAGATTTCCTCGCGGGCAATTCGGTGGCTCGTCTGAACGTCGGTGAAAACTGTCGGCGGGAACCAGAATCCCTTGGCAGGGATCTCACACGCCGCACTCCAGCGGTGAGCCCCTTCCTCGTCACCACTGTTCGCAAGCTCTGTAATGCGAGCCAACTGTGCCTTCGAGTTCACCGCGCCAATGTCGGTGTTCTTATCGAGAGGATCACCAAGCCTGAGGGTGGAGAGGCGACGTTGAAGCCTCGACACCACGTCATCGTGGATGTTCTCCTGAACGAGCAATCTCGACCCTGCGCAACAGACATGGCCCTGGTTGAAGAAGATTCCACTCACCACACCTTCGATGGCTTGATCTATCGCTGCATCATCAAAGATGATGTTCGCCCCTTTGCCACCGAGCTCGAGCGTGACCTTGGTGGAGGAGCCGGCAAGAGTCTGCGCGATCTTTCGACCCACGGGCGTGGAGCCGGTGAAGGCGACCTTGTTGATGTCCGGGTGGGCTACCAAAGCCGCACCGGTGGCTCCGGCTCCGGTCACAATGTTCACCACACCGGCAGGCAGGTCAGCCTGCTGGCAAATCTCCGCAAACAACAGAGCTGTCAGTGGCGTGGTCTCTGCGGGCTTCAGCACCACGGTGTTGCCGGCAGCCAAAGCCGGAGCGATTTTCCAGGCCAGCATCAGGAGGGGGAAGTTCCAGGGAATGATCTGGGCTGCAACACCCAGCGCCTTGGGGTTCGGTCCAGCTCCGGCATATTCGAGCTTGTCTGCCCAGCCTGCGTAGTAGAAGAACCAGGCGGCAACGAGAGGAATGTCAACGTCGCGGGTTTCGCGGATGGGTTTTCCGTTGTCAAGAGTCTCGGCCACTGCCAATTCGCGCGCGCGCTCCTGCAGTATGCGAGCGATGCGGAAGAGATACTTTCCTCGCTCGCTTCCCGACATCCGCGACCAGGTCTTGTCATAGGCCT
>CAZPBS010000016.1:0-26615 GCA_964584925.1 uncultured Microbacteriaceae bacterium | reverse complement strand
ACTAGGACTTTGCAGGGTTTTTGGGGGTTATCCCACGCCGGCTCGTACGAGTCGCCCTCGAGCTAAGGATGCCCATATTTTCCTCACTCTGTTGCCCAATCCTCGAGTCTCAGGAGAGGTATGTGGTCAAAGTGGCGAGTGTTGTGGGTCACCAGTGTTGCACCGGCGACCAACGCTTGCGCGGCGATGAGGATGTCATACGGCCCTGATCTCAGACCTTTACCCGCCAGGAAACGCGTGATTTCACCTCCTGTGCGTGCCTCCTCGACACCGAAGGGCAGGATCGACACGGCCCTGAGGAAAGGCTCGATTCGGGCCTTCCAGCTACCCTCGGCGAGACGTGGGCCGCGAACACTCTCCAACTCACACGCTGAGATTGCGGAGATTGCCCAACGATCAGAGGGCACCCGCGACGCTTTATCAAGGACTCCTCGCTGATTCTTCAGCAGGTAACTCACCGTGTCGGTGTCGAGTAGATACGTCACGCGGTGTCGTCCTGGTGCAGATCAGGGAACCTGCTGGGCAGTGGCGTTCTCGCAGGCCATTGATCAGTGGCATCCAGAGGCGTCCCTTCCTGTTGCCACTTATCTAGGAGCTGCTCGAGAGTCTCCTGCTCGTGGTGGGGGCGAATCTCTAGAGCCCCCTCCGCAGTCGCCCGAATCTCTACCGCCTGGGTTGATGGAACAAGGCTGACGGGAATCCGCACGGCCCAACTTCCGCCGTTCTTAAACATCTTTGTCACCACAGGATCAGTCATAGTCTGCAGTGTAGTATATACATATTGTATATACCTTGGGCTAGTGCACAGAGCCGAGCTGTGCTCGCCCTGTAGACAGCGGGCTCGTTCCGAGGAGCTCCGTCACCCGGGACCACAGACTGTGTCTCGAAGTCGCGGTATTCGTCGTCGATCAAGATGCGCGACCGGGTAATGAAACGCATCCCCTCGGGGGATTCGAGAGGGAACCCTTAACTTCGACCAGGGACCTTACTTATCGTGAGATGCGTGCGCTTCAGGCACGCGACCATGCAGAACTGTTGCGAACAGCAACAGCGGCGCAACTGATGTGAGCTGGTGCCCCTGGAGGGACTCGAACCCCCAACCCTTTCCTTAGGACGGAACTGCTCTTCCATTGAGCTACAGAGGCAACGCCGAAAGTCTAGCGAGCATGACATGTCCCCGGTCATCATTACTCTGGCACCGTGAAGATTTATCTCGTCGCATTCGGATCTCGGGGAGACAACGAACCCTTCCGCGCTCTCGCCCTGGAAGCGGCCGCAGCGGGCCATGATGTCACCTTCGCTCACACCTCAGACCTGGCGTTTGATCCCGCCGCCCCGTATGAGGAACAAGAACTCCCGGGCTCGATCGAGCGGGTGATTGCGGAGCAAGGTGTGTCGACCGTCCGAGCTCTCCTGAACTATCGAACCGTCATGCGGCCTCTGCTCGAAGGTGTCTGGGAAGCCAGCACCAGGCAGATACTCGAGCTACGCCCCGACGTCGTGGTCTATCACCCGAAGGTTATGACAGCGGCAACAGCTGCTCACGCGGTGGGGGCCCTCGCCGCAGAGGTAGAAATCGTTCCCACAATGACCCCCACTCATGAGTTTCCTCCTGCCGGCTTCCCTACGACCATCCCGTCTCGGTGGAACCGGGCGAGCTATTCACTGGTGAAGGCGGGAGTGTCCTCGTTTGCGCCCGTTCTGAAAGAGCTCGCCGACAGGCTGGGTGTAATCCGCACCGAGTCTGACCTGGTGCTCTGCCCGGTCAGCCCCACTCTGGTTCCCCAGCCCACCGACTGGCCAGACTTTGCCCACATCACTGGGCAATGGCATGTTCCGGCGCATGATGGTCTGGACGACGAGTTGGAGGAGTTTCTGCAGGCCGGCAAGGTCCTTTATGCGGGGTTTGGGTCGATGCGAGACTCTCGTGGCCACGCCCGAGCCGAAGCGCTGGTCACTGCAGCTCGCTCGCTGGGGATGAGAACCCTGCTCGTTACCGGATGGGGTGGCCTCATCCCTTCTGCTGAGCACCGCTCCGCCTCAGATGTGCTGGTTCGGGAATCGTTGGCCCATTCGAGTGTGCTGCCTCAGGTTGAGGTGGGAATACATCACGGTGGAGCGGGGACAACCCACGCTTTCCTTCGGGCCGGAACCCCCTCGATCATCATGCCGTTCCTGGGCGATCAACCGTGGTGGGCTGCTCGACTCCATGGCCAGGGTCTTGGCCCAAGAGCACTTCGTCGCCTCGAAACTCGCACCGGGGTTATCGCGAAGGCGATTACCGAGGCTGGAGCACAAAAGAAGCGTGTGGCGCGAGCTGCCACCCAGATGGCTGAGGAAGACGGGCTCGCCTCAGCGCTGAACATTCTGGAGCTCGCGGAAGCGGGAGTCTCTCCTCTTCGACCGGCCTAAGCGGCTTGGGCGAGATAGCCTTCCCAGCGCTCTTGGGGACGCTCAATACCTCGCACCAACCATGATGTCCCGTGCGGGGTTTTGGGAACAGTGAGTAACCGCCACCCAATTTCAGCAGGGGTGCGATCACCCTTGATGTTGTTGCACTTGAGGCAACAGGCCACGAGGTTTTCCCACTCGTCTTTGCCTCCGCGAGAGCGGGGAAGGACATGGTCAATCGTGCTGGCAGAGGCGCCACAGTACGCGCAGCGGTGACTATCCCGCCTCAGAACCCCACGTCGCGACACGGGAACCTGGCGGTTGTGGGGCATCTTCACGTAACGGGTGAGAACGATGACGGAAGGACGCTCCCATGTTCCATCGGGGCTCCTCACCGGATGAGAGTTGTCACTCTCAACGATGACAGCGCGACCGTTCATGACTAAGACAAGAGCCCTCTTGAATGACACCACCGAGAGTGGCTCATACCCGGCGTTCAAAACCAGCGTTCTCATGCTCACCGACGGAGACTCGATCATCGAGACGGAAGCTTTCGTGGGGGTCATCGGGGTGCCCCTTTAACGCAAAAGACACCATCGATGAACGATGGTGTCTGAGAGAAGCGGACGCCCTGACATGCCAGGGCCGGCCTCGTGGAGACCTGTATCCGGAAGTGAGCGCGCACATCCCGGGGGGATACACGCTCTCGTGGACTCATCAGGTACTCCTTCGCGACATAGCTGGCGCAATGGCATAAGAGTATCCAGCTAATCCTGGGACCTGCTGATACGGCACGCCGGGCCTATTTAGCGAGATAGAGGTGCTCGGCGATGGACGCCTCGACGACAACCTCTCCCTGGGGGTGCTCGGTGCTCAGGCGATACTTCTCCCCCACCTGACTGACGCTCACGCGGGCTCCGGGAATAACCCCGGCGGCTTTGAAGCTCGCCAACAACTGTGGATCGAACTGTGCTGGTTCACCCAGACGGCGCAGGAGACCCGTTTGGGGTTCTGCCGTGGCAAAATCTGTCACTCGGATGACGCCCTTCAGAAACTTCTCGGAGGCTGTTCCGCCGATGTCCTCCAGGGCGGGAATGGGATTACCAAAGGGAGATTCCGTGGGGTTACCCAACATCTCCACGAGACGACGTTCGACGTGCTCGCTCATGACGTGCTCCCACCGGCAGGCCTCCTCGTGGACGAGCGACCATTCGAGGCCAATCACATCGGCCAGGAGACGCTCCGCGAGACGGTGTTTGCGCGTCACCTCGAACGCTTTCTTGCGACCCTTCTTCGTCAGGGCGAGTTGACGGTCAGCTTCCACGACCAGCAGACCATCGCGTTCCATGCGCGCCACTGTTTGAGAAACAGTGGGTCCAGAGTGGCCCAAGCGTTCAGAAATCCGCGCTCGATAGGGAGGGATTCCCTCTTCCTCCAAATCGACGATGGTGCGCAGATACATTTCCGTCGTATCGACGAGATCTGTCATCAGGACACCCTTCACACGTATTAGGTGAGGCTTAGCTTACTTTGTGACCCCATGAGGAGCACCCAGAGCCAGCGCCTAGAATTGCCTCATGGCCGATATCACCATCCCCCAGGACCTTCTCCCCCAGGACGGACGTTTCGGAGCAGGGCCCTCGAGGGTGAGTTCACACCAACTCGATCACCTGATCAGAAACGCCTCCTTGCTGGGAACCTCTCATCGCCAAGCGCCCGTGAAAGAGCTGGTCGGGCGGATTCAAGGAGCGCTCGGTGCCTATTTCAGGCTTCCCGAGGGCTATGAAGTGGTGCTGGGTAATGGCGGCTCCACGGCGTTTTGGGATGTGGCAGCGGTCAGCTTGGCGAAGAACCGCAGCGCCCATCTGAGCTTTGGCGAGTTCGGTGCGAAGTGTGTAAAAGCCCACACCACCCCCTGGCTCGAGGCGCCCCACGTTGTCACCAGCGAGCCGGGCACCAGAAGTGAGCTCACGGCTGTTCCCGGAGTAGACCTCTACGCCTGGCCCCACAACGAAACCTCCACCGGAGTCATGGCTCCGGTGACTCGTGTTCCCGGCGCCGACCCGGGTGCTCTCATGATGGTCGACGCGACGAGTGCTGCCGGAGGGTTGGACTTCGACATCTCAGAGGTGGATGTCTATTACTTTGCGCCGCAAAAGAATTTCGCGAGCGATGGTGGCCTGTGGTTCGCCCTGATGTCCCCCGCTGCCATTGACCGCGCATTCGAGATTGCCGCTACCGACCGCTACATCCCGGACTTCCTGAGTCTCACGCAAGCCATCGAAAACTCTCGACTGAACCAAACACTGAACACGCCCGCTCTCACTACGTTGCTCCTCATGGAATCTCAGCTGGAGTGGATGATGAGCCTCGGCGGATTGACGCCCGCAGCAGAGCACTGCGCCAAGGCTTCAGGCCTGCTCTATGACTGGGCGGAGTCCCGGTCTGATGCCACCCCCTTCGTGAGCGACCCCTCTCACCGCTCGCGCGTCGTCGTGACGCTCGACCTGGACGAGAGCATTGATGCCACTGCCGTGACCTCAGCCCTGCGCGCCAATGGCATCGTGGACACCGAGCCTTATCGAAAGCTTGGGCGCAACCAGATTCGGGTGGCGACCTTTGTGGGAGTCCCACTCGTCGATGTCGAGAAGCTCATCGCAAGCCTCGACTACGTGCTCGACAACCTCTAAGGGTCAAGCGGATCGGGATCGTCGAGCTCCACGTGATCAAAGAGATCATCGGGCTCGTCGGGAACCTCCAGAGGAGTCGGATCGAGATCGAGATCTAGCTGGTCAATATCGACTCCGTCGACATCGTCATCGAGGTCGAGAGCGTCATCGTCATCTTCGTCGTCATCCGCGTCGGCCTGGTCCTTGAGCTCTTTCTCATGAAGCAGGTATTCCTCGAGACGATCAGCCCACGGAACCCAGTCCGGAGCCACAAGCGAGCCCTCGCCGGGGAGTAAACCGACCTCCAACACGGAAGGGTCAACGCCAGAGATATTGGACACACTTACCGTCCATGCCCACCCCGGATAGCCGGGCTGGGTGGAGGGGTAGGCCACGGTCACGGACTCGCCCTCGTGGGTCACCGCAGGCGTGTCCACAAAAGTGTCGGCTCCCGTCACCTCGAGCAGTGCCACTCGAGCCAGGGCGACAAAGGTGTCCTCGGACGCTGAGGCCTTCTTAGGCATCAAATTCTTCGGCTACTTTGCGCAGGAGCGCAGCAATCTTCTTGGAGTGGTCGTCATCGGGGTATCGCCCACGACGAAGATCTCCACTGGTGCGATCCAGCAACTTGAGGAGGTCCTCCACGATGATGGCCATGTCCTCAGCGCCTTTGCGTCCAAAACGAGTGGCGGGGGCATCCAGAATGCGAACACTCAGCGCTTGAGCGCCTCGTTTGCCTTCGGCAACACCGAACTCAACTCGAGCCCCTGCTTTGACGACATCACCAGGGGAGAGTGCAGAGGCGTGCAGGAACACTTCCTCACCGTCATCGGTGTGGATGAAACCAAAGCCTTTGTCTTGGTCATAAAACTTGACCTTGCCGGTGGGCATGTTGACGCCTTTCTGTCAGTCACCACGCGAAATCTCGCTCCTCGCAGGATACCGTCTCTTCCACCGGGATATCCTGGGGTAGTGACATCCGCCGACAGCACCGAACCCACCGCCACTGAGCGAATCCTCGCCGCCATGATCGTGGGGGTGGTCGCACTTTCGGTCCTTGCCTTCTTCTCCATCATTGTGGGGACCTGGCAGGGTATGGACTCTGAAGCCTTCTCCGCGGGACTCTGGCCAGCCATCACGATGACTCCCCTCTTCGGGCTTCCGATCGGATTTGTCCTCATCATCGCGTTGCTGATTATCTCCACGAGGCGTCGCCGCACGTTAGGGACTGATGACGCTACCGAGTGACACCACGCTCGCACTCATCAGTTGGCTTGCCTCGAGAAACACCGAACAGCTCCAGAACCTGATTCGGCGTCGTGGCATCCCGCACTCAGCGTGCACGAGTTATCGATCTCTCGCTCAGGCGCTGCAGGATGCCGAAAACATCCGTGCGTCTGTGCAACACCTTCCTCGGGCCGAACTTCTAGCCCTCCACGACCCTGACAGCGCAACTGCTCTGTCAAGGGACGCTCTGGAAGAGCGTGGCTTGATCTCCCTGACACCCGAAGGAACCTCGCTCCTCATTCCTTCGTCGAGCCTTGATCTTCTGGGCAAGCTGGATTCGGCCACGAAGGAACCCTCGCTCCCTGAAGCGCCATCTTTGGCCGAGTCCGACATCCAGGCCGCGGCAAGTCAGGCACTCACGTTGGTGGTGACCGTGTCAGACCTCTTGGACGCTATTGCGAATGCGCGCTTCCCCCTGAACAATGACGGGGAGCTCACGGCGACGTCACTAAAGAATCTCCAGAGTGAGTTGGGGATCGGGTATGACATCCCCCTTCTGTGGCGATGCGCCACGCAAGCAGGGCTCCTAGGCCCTCACAACTCAGCGGCGGCGCTCACCCAGAGCGCTCTCGCCTGGCGTGACCTCCCTGATGAGGAGCGACTGGCCCTCCTCGCGAAGTCGTGGTGGTCAACCCTCCCCTCCTGGCTCTCCCAGACAATCTCGCAGCACCCCACCATGACCTGGGACTCCACTCTGCTCTCCCACCTGAGCTATCACTACCCCTTAGTGGACGCCGAGCCAGTTCTCACAGAAATCCTTTCTGATGCCCAGACGGTGGGGGTTGTGCACGGCTCAGTCCCGACACCTTGGGGACTAGCACTCTGGAGCTCGGGGGATGTGGCCACGGCATTTCGCTCATCAATCCCTCCCTATGCTCCGGGGGTCTTCGCGCACGATGACTACACGCTCTTGGCCAGCGGCCCTCTTCAGCCACACCACCGTGGAGTACTCGCCAGCATCACGGCCCGGGAGCTCGGGGGACTGGTCCCCCGCTATCGGATGACGGCAGCCTCTGTGCTGAATGCTTTGCAAGATGGCGTCACCCCGGAGAGCATTCCCACCGAGCTTGCCGAAGTGTGTGTGAACGAGGTGCCAGCCAGCATGATTGCTCTGGCGGAGGATGTCACTCGACGGGCACTCGATCTCGAGGTGCACTCACAGGGTGACTCCACCACTCTCACGACCCGGCGGGATGCACTCGCTGACGAACTACTCTCCGATCCAGGCCTCATTGTTCTCGGCCTGAAGCGATCAGGAGACCGCGAGTTGAGGTGCTCCTGGCCTGCCGAGCGAGTTCACTCGACCTTGCTCGCAGCCTCCTATCCCAGCCTCCTGGTGGACTCGTCAGGCGCACCCCTGGCGTCCAACCCGCCGCTGGTGGAGTCCCGCGATATGGAGAGCGAGGAGCGCCACCACACGGCTCTAGCAGAGCTTGTGGCAAGCGCCCACGAATCAGCAGCCAAAGGAGTGCCCGCAGGGTTCACCAGCATTATCGAGGTGGCCACCGAGACGAAGACTCCTCTCGAGATTGTGGTGACGATGCCCGATGGCTCCTCGGTCACCGTCGTCATGGAACCCAGGGCTCTGAGTGCTGGTCGACTGCGCGGGGTCGAACTGAAGCATGCGGTGGAGAAGACGTTCCCGGTATCTCACATCACCAGCGTTCGGGCATGGTCCCAGGACGACGAGGAGGACTAAGCCAGGCACCGTAGACTGGCTGGTTGTGAATCCCGACGGCCCCCTCATCGTTCAAAGCGACAGGACTGTTCTTCTCGAGGTTCACCACGCTCTCGCTGACTCAGCTCGTCACGCTCTCGCCGTGTTTGCCGAGCTTGAGCGCGCACCGGAGCACATGCACACGTACCGAATCACCCGGCTTGGCCTCTGGAACGCTCGTGCAGCGGGTCACACCTCTGAGGAGATCCTCGGAACGCTCGAGGAGTATTCCAAGTTCCCCTTGCCCCAGGGCATCGCTGAAGAGATCACCGACACCATCGGCCGTTACGGACAGATTGAAATCACGCGTGACGGCGATGACCTCTTCATCTCTTGTCACACCCCAGCAATCGAAGCGGAAATTACGCGAACGCAGAAAATCAAGGACCTCCTCGGCGAGCGCGACGACCAAGGTCGCTATCCGCTAGCGCCGTGGTCGAGAGGTCTCATCAAACAGGAGCTTTTGAAAAAGGGCTGGCCGGCGGCAGATCATGCTGGCTTCGCAGCAGGTGAACCTCACGATATTTCTCTCGGTGATGGCGACTGGTCACTTCGGGACTACCAAAAGGAAGCAATTCATCGTTTCGCCCAGAGTGGTTCTGGAGTTGTGGTGTTGCCCTGTGGTGCGGGAAAGACCATCGTCGGAGCTGGTGTCATGGCGGAGCTTGACACCACGACCCTGATCTTGGTGACGAACACGGTGTCGGCCCGTCAGTGGAGAGCCGAGCTCTTGGCCAAGACATCCCTGACTGAGGATGACATCGGTGAGTACTCCGGGAGCGTCAAAGAGATCAAGCCGGTCACGATTGCCAGCTACAGCATTATGGCTGCCAAGCGCAAAGGCGAGTTCGCTCACCTGGGTGTGCTGGATGCCAAGAACTGGGGCCTCGTTGTCTATGACGAGGTGCACCTCCTTCCAGCTCCCGTCTTCCAGCTCACCGCTCAACTGCAAGCCCGCAGGCGACTAGGCCTCACGGCCACCCTGGTGCGAGAAGACGGTCGCGAAGGCGACGTCTTTAGCCTGATTGGCCCCAAGCGCTTTGATGTTCCCTGGAAGCAGCTCGAATCCGAGGGCTACATCGCTCCCGCGACCTGTGTGGAGATCAGACTGGAGCTCCCACAGAGCGAACGACTGGAATATGCGGCGAGCACCGACAAGGAGCGATTCCGCTTGGCTTCGACGTCTCCCTCCAAGAGCGCCATCGTGACCGAGTTGTTGGCGCTGCACCCCGATGACCCCACCTTGATTATCGGTACCTACCTCGAACAGATTGAAGCCCTTTCCGAGGGTCTCGGTATTCCCATGATTACCGGCGACACCCCGGTCCCCCAGCGTGAGGAGCTCTACCAAGCGTTTCGCCAGGGAGACATCATGCGCCTGGTGGTCTCGAAGGTGGCGAACTTCTCTATTGACCTTCCCGAAGCATCCGTGGCTATCCAGGTTTCGGGTTCCTTTGGCTCCCGCCAAGAGGAAGCCCAGCGATTGGGTCGAATCCTCCGGCCGAAGGCCAGCGGTCGCCCTGCCGTGTTCTATACCTTGGTCGCCAGAGACACCGTTGATCAGGATTTCGCCTTGAATCGTCAACGATTCTTGGCCGAGCAGGGCTATGGGTACACGATTATGGACGCCGCAGAGGTGACACAGAAAGTGCCAAAGATTCTGTCAGACAACATTCAGCAGTCTCCCAGATAATGAAGACATGGCTGACGGACCGAAAATTCTTGTTGTCGATGACGAACCCAACATTAGGGACTTGCTCACGACCAGCCTGCGCTTCGCAGGCTTCATGGTGCGCGCGGTAGGAACCGGCGCCCAAACCATCTCCGCGGTGCTCGAGGAAGAGCCCGACCTCATTGTTCTCGATGTCATGTTGCCCGACATCAATGGTTTCGGTGTGACCAAGCGCCTCCGCGCCAGCGGCTACACCTGCCCCATTCTCTTTCTCACCGCCAAAGACTCAACCGAGGACAAGATCACCGGTCTCACGGTCGGAGGCGATGACTACGTCACGAAGCCCTTTAGCTTGGATGAGATCGTCGCCCGCATCAAAGCCATTCTTCGTCGCACGCTGAACGAAGAGGATGATGCTCTCATTCGGGTGGGAGACCTCAGCATGGACCAGGACACGCACGAAGTGTTCTTGGGCTCTATCCCGATTGATCTTTCCCCCACCGAATTCAAACTCTTGCGCTATTTGATGCTGAACCCCAACCGCGTGCTGTCTAAGGCCCAAATCCTGGACCACGTCTGGGAGTACGACTTCAATGGGGACGCAGGTATCGTCGAAAGCTATGTCTCCTACCTTCGTCGGAAGCTCGACCCTCACACTCAGGAGCCACTGATCCAAACCAAGCGTGGTTTTGGATACATGCTGAAGTCCGACAAGGCCTAAGCCCCTGGCCATGCTCTCTGGCATGCAGCAGTGGTGGGAATCCACGTCACTGCGGACGAAAATAACCGGGGTGACCGTCATTGTCATCACCCTGGGACTTTTTGGCATCGGTGTAGGGACGATGGCGACGGTTCAGCAATACCTGCTGGATGAAGTGGACCGCAAGATCGACGAGGTAGCAGCAGGCCTCTCCCCCAGTCTCACCACGTCAGACTTTGCCTCCTTTGACACCACCGGCCAGACCGGATCCAGGAGCTCCTATTTTCTTGCCGCCATCTCTGACGATGGCGAGGTGCTCGCGAGCAACCTTGAGCCCGACAACTCCGAGTACCAACCCGACGTGAGTGGGATCACCCAGAGTTTCATCCTCAACAACGCCCCCAACTTCACGGTGCAAAGCCTTGATGGCAACACCGAGTGGCGACTCCACGCCTACAGCTTGCGCATCATCCAAGAGGCCAACATGACGCGGGAGGACGCCACCCTCATCATCGGAGTGGACTTAGAAGAATCCAAACAAACGGTAGGCCGCTTCGCCACCATCTTCTTGCTCTTCGGTCTCGCCGCAGTCCTCTTCAGCGCGATCCTCACGCGTTTCCTCGTCACCACCACTTTCCGGCCACTGCGCGAAGTGGAGATGACCGCCGCTCGCTTCGCCGGGGGAGATTTCTCCCAGCGTCTGGGAGGTGCCACCCCCAATACTGAGGTGGGACGCCTCACCCGATCTCTCAACACCATGCTCTCGCGCATTGATCGCGCCTTCGCGGACCGAGCCGACACCATCGAGCAGATGAGGCGCTTTATCGGGGACGCAAGCCATGAGCTGCGCACCCCCCTCGTGTCTGTCCGCGGCTACGCAGAGCTTTATCGAATGGGTGCTCTCACCAAGAAAGCAGATGTCGCTCAAGCCATGGAGCGCATCGAAAAGGAAGCTGAGCGGATGACCACACTGGTCACAGACCTTCTCGAGCTGGCTCGCTTGGATGAAGCCAAACCCTTGGAGCTCGGGCCTGTGAACCTCGTGGGTCTCGCTCACGACCAAGCGATGGATGCCCAAGCCAGTGCTCCCGGTCGCACTGTCACTCTCTGGCATGAGGGGGAACTCGTGCATGACCCCACGGCGATTCCGCCCATCATCCTGAGCGCTGAGGAAAACAAGATTCGCCAGGTTCTGGCCAACTTGCTCCAAAATGCTCTGCGATTCAGCCCTGACAACACCCCAATCGAAGTGATCGTGCAGCGCGAAACCAACCCAGCCCGCGGAGTCGTGAGTGTGGTCGACCACGGAGAGGGAATCCCCCTCCAACTGCGCGACAAAATTTTCCAACGTTTGTTCCGCGCAGATACCTCTCGAGCTCGGGAGACGGGTGGCTCAGGGCTCGGTCTCGCCATCGTGGACACCATTGTGAAGCGTCACAAGGGAACAATTCGGGTGGAGGAGACCCCCGGGGGTGGCGCCACGTTCCGGCTGTCCTTGCCGCTTGTCCCCAACCAATCCTCGTAGTTCCCCTCCCACAAATCCAAGGATTGCGCGATCATGCTGCCTGGTCTCTGACTAACGTCAGCCGGACAGACAAAGGAGACCCCATGACTCGTTATTCCGTTGATGCCGACGCTGTTCTGACTGCCGCGCAGCATGCAAGAAGCACCATCGACAGGATTCACAGTGACGTTCAGACGCTGAACACCCAACTCAACGCTCTGAGTGGGAGCTGGAGTGGACCAGCAGCCAGCGCGTTCGTCGGAGTTCACGAATCGTGGCGGGGTACCCAAAGCGCTGTGGAGGCCTCTCTCCACGCCCTGACTCAGGCACTGTCTCAGGCGGGTGCCCATTACCGAGACATGGAGATGGCCAACCAGCGCCTCTTCCAGCGTTAACGGCTGTGGGGCGCCTCCCGAAGGAGACGCCCCACAGTAGAGCTGTTCTGGACTTAGAAGTCCATGCCTCCCATGCCACCGGAGGGGTCGCCAGCAGGTGCAGGAGTGGGCTCCGGCTTCTCTGCGACAACTGCTTCGGTGGTGAGGAAGAGACCGGCGATAGAGGCGGCGTTCAGCAGAGCTGAACGGGTCACCTTGACGGGGTCTGCGATACCCGCAGCGAGCATGTCAACATACTCACCGGTGGCAGCGTTGAGACCCCAGCCGACCTTCAAACCACGAACGTGCTCGGCAACAACACCCGGCTCGTGCCCTGCGTTGATGGCGATCTGCTTGAGAGGTGCGTCGATGGCCACTCGGACGATGTTCGCTCCGGTTGCCTCGTCACCCTCGAGCTTGAGGCTGTCAAACACCTTGGCTCCAGCCTGGATCAGGGCCACGCCACCACCGGCGACGATTCCCTCTTCCACGGCAGCCTTGGCGTTACGCACGGCGTCCTCAATACGGTGCTTGCGCTCCTTGAGCTCAACCTCGGTTGCGGCACCAGCCTTGATCACGGCAACACCACCGGCCAACTTGGCGAGACGCTCCTGGAGCTTCTCACGGTCGTAGTCGGAATCGGTGTTCTCGATCTCCTGGCGGATCTGCTTCACGCGACCTGCGATGGCGTCGGACTCGCCGGCACCCTCGACAATGGTGGTCTCGTCCTTGGTGACGACGACCTTGCGTGCGCGGCCCAGCATGTCGAGCTCGATGTTCTCAAGCTTCAGACCGACCTCTTCTGAGATGACCTGACCACCGGTGAGGATGGCAATGTCCTGGAGCATGGCCTTGCGACGGTCTCCGAAGCCAGGAGCCTTGACGGCAACGGACTTGAAGATTCCGCGGATCTTGTTGACGACGAGAGTAGCGAGTGCTTCGCCCTCAACGTCCTCAGCAATGATCAGCAGCTGCTTGCCGGACTGGATGACCTTGTCGACGATGGGCAGAAGGTCCTTGATTGCGGAGATCTTCTGGTTCGCGATGAGGATGTAGGGGTCTTCGAAGACTGCCTCTTGACGGTCGGGGTCTGTCACGAAGTACGCAGACAGGTAACCCTTGTCAAAGCGCATACCTTCGGTGAGCTCCAGGGTGGTTCCGAAGGTGTTGGACTCTTCAACAGTCACCACACCTTCCTTACCCACCTTGTCGATTGCTTCCGCAATCAGCGCACCAATGGCGGGGTCAGCCGCAGAGATCGACGCGGTAGCGGCGATTTCCTCTTTGGTCTCGACCTCTTTGGCGATCTTCAGAAGTGCGTCAGAGACGGCCTCGGTGGCCTTCTCGATGCCGCGCTTCAGGCTAATGGGGTCAGCGCCAGCGGCAACGTTACGAAGCCCCTCGCGGACCAGTGCCTGAGCGAGAACGACGGAGGTTGTGGTTCCGTCACCAGCAACGTCGTCGGTCTTCTTGGCGACCTCTTTGACCAGCTCTGCACCGATCTTCTCGAAGGGGTCGCTCAGCTCGATTTCCTTGGCGATCGAGACACCGTCGTTGGTGATGGTGGGGGCGCCCCACTTCTTCTCCAAGACGACGTTACGACCGCGCGGTCCTAGCGTTACCTTGACGGCATCCGCCAGGGTGTTGAGCCCACGCTCGAGACCACGACGGGCCTCTTCATCAAAAGCAATTAGTTTTGCCATCAGTTTCTCGTCCCTCCCGGACGTCTAGTGTGCTGTAGCTATTGGCACTCGCGTATTACGAGTGCTAATTGATTTTGGCACTCTCGGGCTGAGAGTGCAAGTGCACGCCGGGAGCGTGTCGAACTAGTTGATGGTCAGTACGCCAGCTTCTACGTCAGAGGACTCGTTGGGGATGAGCTGTACCCAGGTGTTTCCCACACCCAGGAGAACCTCGTCACCATCGGCAGTCGTCAACACGATGGGTGACTCAGGAGTTGCTTTGAACCAGTTGATTTCCACGATGGAGCCACCGGTGGCGACCCATCCTGTTCCCTGGTTGACCAAGCGAGTCGTCGGGATGTCCTCAACAACGTCGATGCCCACCTGAAGAACGACAACGTTCGTGGCAAAAATCTGGTTGCCACTGGAGGCGGAGTCAGCAGCGCCGTTCGTCTGGAAGCGCAGGAAGGTTCCCTGAGTTCCATCCCACTCCCAAGTGGGGCTGGAGAATCCACTGAAGCGAGGGTTGATCGACGTCATGGCTGAACCAGCAACCACAGCGGTGGACTCTTCCACGCTGGGTGCATAGGAGAACTGGCGCACGGGGGCGGGGAGGTCCAGGTGCTGGTCGATCAGCTCAGGTGCTTTCACCAAAACATTGTGGGGGGCAACCTTGGCGCTCGTGCGATAGAAGGTTTCCTCTGTATCTGGCTGTCCGTGAATCGCGTTATAGACGGGTGCTTCCTGCATCATCTGAATGAAGCGGACCTGACCACCGGAGTAAGCGAACACGCCACCGAAGGGGCTCACGATCTCGGGGTCCATCGGGCGAACCGAGCGAACGGGACCGATTTCAGCAGGAAGAGTCGAGTGCCATACGGCGACGTAGCGAGTGAGGCCACCCTCCACGAGCTCTTCAAAGACGATGTCAGCTTCGTCCAGTCCCACCTGCGGACGGGCAGAGGGGTGGTTGTCAATCTTGGCCGAGAGGGAGGGGCGAGACAGGCTTCCTGCCTCGATGGCCTCGCCTGTCAGGGCAGCGACGGTGGCGTTGTCGACAATCGCTTCTGCGGTCTCCCCTTCACCAGAGGTCACCACCTCATCCTCAGGCGCGCTGCCTTCACTGGAACACCCTGCGAGGGCTAGTGCCGCAACTGCAGCAACGGCGAAGAATGAGCGAACAGTGGTTTTCATCTGGGGGTTACCTTTTCATTTCAGGACCGGGGAAAGATTAGGTCGACTCAGTGTCGACATAGTCGGCTCCAAGAACAACAGTGACGCGTGCTCCCGGATATGCAGTTGTTTGGACGACGGAGTCCGCGTCAAGGTCCAACTCCTGAGCAATTCCCAAGGCGATGGCCTTATCGGCGTCCTCACTATACGCCACAACGCTTTGCTGGACATCCGTGGAATCGGCGTTTGTCGCCGTGGCCTCTGGCCACCCCACGGTGACCAATCTTTCGACCGCACGAGCCGCCATTCCCTGGGTCGCGGTGCCATTCAGCACCGTCAACGTCAAACCTTCAGTATCGATCTGGGTGGGGTCCGTCACCGCGACCACTTCTTCGGGAACCTCAGGCTCGAGCACCACGGGTTCGTCTGACTCCTCGGGCGGAGCGTCACCGGTGATGACCGGGACCTCGCTCGCATCCAACGTGAGGTAGTCATCACTCCGGTCAACAAACCACACACCGGCGAGGACCAGCACAAGGACCGCACCCAAACCTATTCCGATAGGGGCAAAGACGCTCCACGAGGAGCGTTGGCGTCGATGAGTACCGACATAGCCGAGGTCGCGCTCTACATCGTCGAAACGATCAGGGAGAAACGAGGGCTTACCTGACTGTGCCATCCCTCACCCTCCTTGCTCTTCGCGTCTCGAGGCAGCCGCCTCGAGGCACTGCCTCACCAATACTGCGTCATACCGAACTGCTGCCTCCGTGCGACACAGCGCATACACCCGCTGATAATAACGAGCTAAAGAGAGTCCAAAGCGCTCCCTCACCGCAGACTCCTTATGAGGAATTGAGCCCCAATGAGTCCTCTCGAACTCCAAAAGTTCGATGTCTCCTGCGCCGAGTTGTTCCTCGAGGTTGTCCGCACTCACCATGTCCCCTCATGATACGGCGCTCAGCAGGCATCAGGGCGAGGCGCCTATCCTAGAAACACTGTGACAAAGTCTCCTCTGGCTCCCCTCGGGGTTCTCGCACTTACGTGTGCGCTGGTGCTTTCTGGCTGCCAGCCAGGCTCCTATGGGGCACCACGGTCGAGCCCCAGCGCTGCTGGAGACCGTCCTGCTCTTGCAGAGATTGACTGGCTGGACACACCCAGGGAGTGGGTGGGCTCGTCCACCGCAGTGCTGGGAGACGTCGCCATTGCACCCATCACTGATGCACCAGTTGTCTCGCTTCCGACGACCGTCAGCTCAGACGAGCTCTCCGGCGACCGCGAGGTCACCGTGACCTCTGCCGATCGGGTGCTTGCGCTCGATATGTCTGGTTCGCTGGCCGCAACAGTTTGGGCACTCGGCCTGGGAGACCGCCTCGTGGGGCGCGATATCTCGACCACCTTCCCCGGAGTAGAGAGCCTCCCCGTTGTCACCGGGAGCGGTCACGCCATCTCGCCCGAGTCGGTCCTTGAGCTTCGGCCGGACCTGCTGATTACCGATGGAACCATCGGCCCCCTCGACGTCGTACTGCAATTGCGGGACGCTGGCATCACCGTCGTCTTTGTCCGCGAGGAACCGGGTCTCGATGCGCCCGCAGCCATGGCGCGCTCCGTGGCCAACATCTTCGGGATGGAGGGTACGGGAGATGCGCTGGCCACACGCATCACGCAAGAGCTCGACACTGTTCTTGGCACGATTGGCGAGAATGCCCCCAGCAGTCGCGATCAGAAACTTCGGATGGTGTTTCTCTATATCCGTGGGGCAAATGGCATCTATTACCTGTTTGGGCAAGAGTCCGGTGCAGGAGACCTAATCGAGGGACTCCAAGGAATCGACATTGCCACCGAGATTGGCTGGACGGGTTTGCGTCCGATGACGGATGAAGCTCTGATAGCTGCGAACCCTGACCTGATCTTGGTGATGTCGGAGGGCCTCGACAGCGTGGGTGGTCCAGAGGAGCTGGTTCGCCTCAAGCCCGCTATTGGTTTGACCGCGGCCGGGCAAAACCTGCGGTTTGTCGATATGGATGATTCTCAAGTCCTGAGCTTTGGCCCAAGAACGCCTGCTGTTATGGACGCTCTTGCCCGCGCGATCTACGACCCCGCTGGATAGCAAGCGCTAAAGCGCTCGCTCCCACGGCAAGCGCCGCCATCCCACCAGGTATCCACCAGATTGCCCCCTCCTCGAGGCAGCCTCGAGCGACCTCAAGTCGAAAAGACAGCGGATCCATCTCTTCCCCAGCCGGATAGGTGCCAAAGGCATCCGAGCCCTGTTGCGTGAGGACCACCTGAGCACCCTCGACACTCCACACACCGTCAGAGGGAACAACGTTCTCGGCGCCGCGACCCCATGTCACGGTGGCGAAAGGAACGTCTGGCTGGTTGACGCTGACCTCCTCCATAGTGTCGCCTGTCACATCGAACATGAGGGTGGCTTCTCGTGACCCGATGATGATTAGCTCGGGGTTCTGAAGGGATGTCTCGAGAATCCCGTCGTGACCGGAAAACACGATTCCACCCTCAAACGCCACAATCCCTTCATCTCTTGCGGCATGCACGTGCCCGGTACCACCGGTGAGGGTGAAGTGGGGAATTTCATAGCCGACGTCGCCGGAGGCCTCCCATGACCCTTGAGCGATGGAACCGGAGATATAGGACCGGAAAGACTCCTTGAAACCCCACGTGATCGAGACGTCCTGAACCTCGCAGGCGCCCTCGGGAACCGAGGCCGGTGCTACCCCCACAACAGCCGCAAGAGCCAGTGCGAGCGCTTCACGCATCAGGGTGCCGCACCATCACGACGTGGGGGATGCCTGCCTCTTGAAACAACTCTCCACGACGCTCAAAACCAAATTTCGCATAGAGCGAGGTGACGTAGTCCTGCGCATGAAGATAGAGGGGCTTATCCCCGGCAATCTCGAGAGCTCGAGCCATCAACACCTGGGCTAAACCTCGACCGCGAGCGCTCTTGCGCACCACCATGCGACCGAGGCTGTCCGCGATACCGTCGTGGCTCACTGCCTGGGCAGGATTGTGCACAATCCGGAGATAAGCAGCCATGCCCTCGTCATCGGAAATCCAGAGGTGGAGAGTGGTGGGATCGCGGTCTGCTGTATCGAATTCTTCTTCGTCGATTTTCTGCTCGAGGAAGAACACCTCAGAGCGGAGAACCGCCATCTCGAACACCTCGTCAGGTGTGAATTCACCCCACGTTTTGTGGATTACCGGCGGGGAGGACATGGTGGGAGTTTAATGGGGGAACCTTCACACTCCCCGACGCAAGGACACTCCATGGTCGAGAAAATCACCAAAGACGATTCCCTCTGGAAAGCGGAACTACCCCCAGAGCGTTACGCGATCCTGCGTCAAGCAGCTACTGAACCCCCCTGGACCGGGGAACTCCTCGCAGAGAAACGTGATGGAGTGTATTCCTGCGCAGGCTGCGGAAACGAGCTCTTCACCAGCGACACGAAGTTTGAGTCGGGATCGGGCTGGCCCTCCTTCTTCGACGCCATCACTCCCGGTGCCGTGGAACTCCATGAGGACCGAAGCCTCGGTATGGTCCGCACTGAGGTTATCTGCGGTGCGTGCGGTGGTCACCTGGGTCACCTCTTTGATGACGCCGTGGGGACCCCCACCGGTCAGCGCTACTGCATGAACTCTCTCGCCCTGGAGTTTGACGAGAAAGACGCCTAGGTCTTACGCCCCACCGTCACCAAAGCTGAACCAGCGAGGGTAATGAGAGCACCCACGATGGTGGATGTCGCGAGGCCCGAGGACGCGACGGGAAAGAATACGTCCAGAGCGATCGATCCTAAGAGCTGACCTGTCACGATGCTCACTCCAAGCCCGAGAACACCGATAACCAGCACGGTGGAGGCTTGAATGGTGATGAAGATGGTGCCGACCAATCCGCCCGTCCACACCCACCACTGATCGGGCAGGGCAGTCGGTCCACCGGTAAAGGGGAGAGATATCGCGGTGACCACGGCGAGGGTGAGCGCTCCCGCTGAAAAATTGATGAAGGTCGCGGCAAGAGCGGAGCCAGCTGCTGCCTTGACCCGCCCGTTCACGGCTTGTTGGTAACCCGTTCCGAAACCGGCAACAAGTGGGAGCGCAAAAGCGAGCGTTTTACCCTCCAGTGAGCCGGAGAGAACATCGAGGGCAATCACGGCACCCACAACGGCGAGGATTGCTCCGACCACCCGCATCGCGGTCAGCCGCACCCGCGGAGCACCAAACCACCCTTTGGTGTCGATAGCTAGCGACCCAAAAGCTTGACCCGTGACCACCGCAATGGTGAACAGCGCCACCCCCAAAATCCCAGCCGAAAGACCCTGGGTGAGAACAAGGAAAGCTCCCCCAGCTCCGCCCACGGCCGCCCACCAGGGCAAACGTCCCGACTGAATGTCTTCACGCACCGTCCGTAAGCCTTGTCGAGCACGAGGATTAAACGCAATCACCAGCCCCACCACCAACAGTCCGCTGGAAAACGAAAACAGGGCTGCGACGAACCCATCCCCTAGGGCGACACCCAACTCACCATTGAGACGTGACTGGAGCGCCACGAGAACGCCGGAAAAAACGCTCAGCACAAAAGCTGCAACATAACCGCGCTCAAACCCCGGGCGAGTAGACACTCGCTCAGGGTATCGGCTCGGAGCTCCTATAGGAGGTTGGGAATCTTTTGCTCTTCAGCCACGTTTGCCCGACGGAACCAGAAGGTCACCAATGTCGACACAATCACGATGAACAGCGAGTAGAGGGCTGGGACCAGGAGAATCTCGTCCACAAACCCTGTGTCGAGGTAAATCGCGATAATGACCGCGATGGCGAGCGGTCCATTCTGGATTCCCGTCTCCAATCCGACGGTTCGCGCATTCATCGGGTGGAGCTTAATCAGTCGCGCAATTCCGTAGGCGCTGAAGATACCCATTACTCCTAGCCCAATGGCCACCACATAGGTGGGCCATTCCGTGGAGAGCAGCAACTGCCAGTTCCTGGGCACCCAGATGATGATCAGGAAAGGAATAAAGAGGACCCCAAAGAGTCCACCAACGAGTTCCAAGACGGCTCCCACATTGGAGCTGAGCTTGCGCACCAACATTCCCAATGCCACGGGAACGACGAGCCCAGCGATGACGGTGGCGAGCTCAATCGGGTCAATCGACACCGCTCCATCAAGGTTGAGGAAATTCGAATACAGGAGGATGACCGCGGGGGTCATGATGAATGCCCACAGCGTCGAATTGACCGTCATGGTCAAACTCAGTGCCAGGTTGCCCTTGGAGAAATAGGTAAAAAGATTCGAGGTCGTGCCCGCTGGCACGCTTCCCATAATGAGCGCACCCAGTGCAATCCAGACCATTTCCCCCGGAGGTGAGAACGGGAAAAGAACCGTCACGATAAGGAGGTAGGCAACGAGAGGCATGATGCCAAACTGCGTGACCCATCCGATGATGAGACCCCACGGTCTGCGAAGCGCCAGCCCGAAGTCTTTCGGTGTTAGACCCGCACCGAGACCAAACATGATGACCACGATGAAGATTCGGAGCAGTGTTTCCTCAAACTCGTTGACCACAGTTGCTTGATTGTGGTTATCCGCAAGGAAAATCAGTGTGTCAATCATGGTTAGGCGCCCTTCGTCGAAGCGGTCTGGGACATCGCGTGATCACGGAGTTCGCGACGGAGAATCTTGCCGATTGGGCTCTTCGGGAGCTCGTCGACGAAGACGATGGTGGAGGGCACTTTGTAGGCGGAGAGGGTCTCTCGACAGTGAGCCTGAATGGCCTCTGCCGTGGGTGCCGGAGCAGAGGCCACCACGAACGCGCGAACAGCCTCCCCTGACTTCTCGTCCGGGACACCAATCACGCCAACCTCGAGGACGCCGGGAACCGCAGCAATTGCTTCCTCGACATCGTTGGGGTAGACGTTGAATCCGCTGACAATCACCATGTCTTTCTTCCGATCGACGATGGTGAAGTAACCATCGGAGTCCATCTGGGCGATGTCTCCTGTGTAGAGCCAGCCGTCCTTCAGAGTGTTCTGAGACTCATCGTCGCGGTTCCAGTACCCCTTCATGATTTGGGGACCCTTCGCAATGAGCTCTCCCGGCTCTCCGATGGCAACCTCTTTACCGTTCTCATCGACGCAGGCCATCTCGGTGGAGGGGACAGGAATTCCGATGCTGTTGTCCTTGAACATTCCACCCAGGGGGTTGAACGACAACACGGGCGAGGATTCGGTCAAACCGTAGCCCTCGACGATGGGGGTTCCGGTCACGTCACGCCAGCGCTTCGCCACTGACTCGTGGAGAGACATTCCTCCGGCGGCAGAAGCTTTCAAGTGCTTGGGTGGGCTGTCGGTAAACCAGCGCTCATTCAGTAACGCGTTGAACAACGTGTTCACGCCCGTCGTCCAGGTGATCTTGTAGTTTTCGAAAGCCCTCTTCAGGTTGCTCGGCGGACGGGGAGTCGGAATCAGGAGGTTCCTCGCGCCCACGTGATAGAAGCCCAACAAATTCACGGTGAAAGCGAAGATGTGGTACAGCGGAAGAGCAGTCAGGGCGGTCTCTTTACCGGGAACGATGTACTCACCGTTCATCTGCAGCAACTGCAAGGTGTTGGACACCAGGTTGCCGTGCGTGAGCATGGCTCCCTTGGATACGCCTGTCGTTCCCCCGGTGTACTGGAGAGCTGCCAGGGTGTCAGGCCCCACCCCTTCGAGGTAGCTCTCCGCTTGGGCTCTCGTGCACACCTTCTCGCCCATCTTGAGTGCAGCTTGGAAGGACGTGTGGGGAACAGTGATCTTGGGCAGAGTTCGTGACCACACCTTTTGCACCAGGCGAATAACGCCGGCCACAACCGGAGTGAAAAATTCTGAAATGCGCACTGTCACCACGGTCTCGATGTCCGTCTGAGGAAGAACCTCGGGCAGGCGATCCGCGAACATATCGCTCACCACGAGGACCTTCGCACCGGAATCCTTGAACTGGTGCGTCATCTCGGAGGCGGTATAGAGAGGATTGGTATTTACCAAGACCAACCCCGCCTTCATCACACCGAAGGCAACAATCGGGTAGGCCAGAGAGTTCGGAATCTGCACAGCAACCCGGTCGCCCTGCTGCAGACCTAGCGTCTCGCGCAGATACGCGGCGAAGTTGTCAGAGTGAACGTCCACCTCGCGGTACTTCAGCGAGCCGTTCATACCGTTGGCCATCACCTGAGTGAACGCAATGGTGTTGGCATAGGTGCTCGCTGCCTGACGGGCGAGCGCTGGCACGTGCGGAAGGGTAACGTCCTGAAGAACAGGGTCTACATCTGCGGGATAGTGATCGAGCCACGGGCGTTGGGGCATCTCTACTCTTTCCAGGTAGGGCATCGCCCACAATCACGTCGGCGATGAAGTGTTCGGCTCATCATAGCCATCTCTGGTGGCCCGCCACCAGATGAGCGGCCCCAGGTATACCTAGTCGAGAAGCTCAGCAATCAGTTTTTCGATGCGTCCCCGGATGTCGTCGCGGATTGTACGGACGGCCTGCACATCTTGCCCAGCAGGGTCAGCCAGCTCCCAGTCCTCGTATCGCTTGCCAGGATAGAACTTGCACGCATCACCACAGCCCATGGTGATGACCACATCGCTGGCCTGCACCTGTTCGTCGGTCAAGATTTTGGGCTGTCGTCCACGAATATCAATACCCTCTTCCAACATCACCTCCACCGCAACCGGGTTGATGGTGTCCTTCGGGGCACTCCCTGAGCTCATGACCTCAATCCGGTCCCCCGCGAGGTGTTGGAGATATCCGGCAGCCATTTGTGAGCGACCGGCGTTATGGACACACACAAACAACACTGTTGGCCTATCAGACATTGTTCTTCTCCTTTGAGGCAGTGATGACGGGGACAACAAGGGTGAGAGCTATCAGCATTCCCAGGACTTGAGCGCCGATGAACCCCCACCCGGATATCGGGGATATCCCCGAGAAAGAGTCGGTAAACATTCGACCCACCGTGACGGCAGGGTTGGCGAACGACGTGGAGGAAGTGAAGACATATCCAGCACCGATCCAAGCGGGAACCGCTAATGGAATCAGTGACTCACGAGCTCTCTCCACAAGAAGAAGGATGATGGCGATCAATCCGGACGTCGCGATGATCTCGCCGACAAAAGTCCCGGTTGTGAGTCGATTGTTAGTCGAGAGCTCCAGCACAGACCGGTCGAACATGACGTGAGCGAGTGCGACCCCCGCTAACCCACCAGCGAGCTGAGCAATTACATACCCCGCGGCCTCGCCCACCGAAATCTTTCGACGAAAGAGGACCGCGAGGGTAACAACGGGGTTAATATGGGCTCCAGAAATGGGCATCAGCACCACAATCAGGACACCAAGGCCCATCACCGTTGCCAGCTGATTCAGTAACAGGCTCACTCCGCTATCAGAGCTCAGAGACTCGGCCATAATGCCCGACCCGATAACGATGGCGACGAGGAGTGCTGTGCCGAGGAACTCAGCTGTCGCGCGAATCACTATTGACACAGTGGCCTCCTTGTTCAACCACCAGTCTTATCCAATGAGAGCCCGTGAGGTTTTCAAGATCGGGCCTTGTTCACCGAAAGTTCATCTCAAGACGTGTCGCGATTCTTGATCGGGGCCGCCTGCGGGAATCGAACCCGCGACCTTCTCATTACGAGTGAGACGCTCTACCAACTGAGCTAAGGCGGCGAATCCCTAATTAGGGACAGCCCATGGTAACCGACGTGAGGCCAGGCGTGGAAAACGTTCTATGCGTCACAGGTGAGGCCATCGAGCGGAACCTCGCCTGTGAGGAAATAGTTGTCCACCGGCTCGTTGATGCAGTCCACTCGCTCGTCATAAGCGAGATGGCCCTCGCCCACCAGAGTCAGCAGCACCGAGTTCTCCAGTTGGTCGTTCAAGGACACTGACCAGTTATACGGAGTGGCGGGGTCCCCGGTAGTTCCCAAAATGACCACGGGGTTTGCTCCTTCGCCCTTCACTGGACCCTTGTTGAGCTTCGGCGGGTAGGGCCAATTCATGCAGACTAGGTCGCCATCGCCACTGGGTCTCGCGGTGTAGGGGGCTGCCTCTCGGAGTTGTTCCGCTTGGGCTGCCAAAACCTCGGGGTCTGATTCGACGGGATAGTCCAAACAGTTGATAGCGATGAAGGCCTCCATCGAGTTGTCTTGATAGACCCCGCCCTCGCGGTCGTAATAGAAGTCGACCAGGAACATCGCCGTGTCCGTGACACCTTGCTGAAGTTCGGCAAACATCCTCGTGAGGAAGGGCCAACTCGACTCGGCATACAGTGTGGTCACCATCGCGGTGCGCAGCATTCCGTTATCGACGAGGCGTCCGTCACTGTGGCGGAGGGGGTTCTCCTCCAGTTCGTCATAAAGGTCTGACACTCCTTGGAGCCTCTGTTCGAGCGAACCCGTGAGAGGGCACGTGTCCGTCACCTCACACTCCACAAGGTAGGCCTCGAGTGCCTCCTCAAACCCTCGGTACTGATTCACCACCAAATCAAATTGGCTGGCCCCCGGATCGACAGGCCCGTCGAGCACCATTCGGCCCACATTCTGCGGGAACGTGTCGATATAGATGGCGCCGATGAGTGTGCCGTAGGAGTAGCCCAAGTAGGTGAGCTGATCATCACCGACCAGGTGGCGCAAAAGATCCAGGTCCCGCACTGTGGAGAGAGTGTCCACAAATTCGAGCAACTCACCGGTGTTGGCCTGGCATTCCTGGCCAAATCGAATGGACTCCGCGAGTAATTCGGCGTCCCACTCTGGAGTGTCAGGCTCTGCTTCGAGCTCACCAAAGAAGAAATAGTCAAGGTCGGCATCGGTTTCAGCGCAGGACACAGAACTAGAGAAATTCACACCCCGCGGGTCCCATCCGATGATGTCGAAAGACTCTCGGAGAGCTGGCGACACCGCAAAATCGACGCTGTCCAGCACAAACTCGTACCCGCTTGCTCCCGGGCCACCGGGGTTCACAAACAACGATCCTTGCGACTCTCCCGTGGCTTCATATCGGGAGAGGGCCAGCTGGACATCCTCTCCCACACCCGGGTTATCCCAATCCAGAGGAGCCACGACGGTGGCACACGAGGCACCTGCTCCACAATCGGACCAGTCCACATCCTGACTCAGATAGGGCGCTAGAGGATCCGACTGGTCACGAGTCTCTGCCTCCCCCTCTGCGGCACATCCGGTGAGGACAACTAATGAGGAAAGCGCTAGCGGTAGAAAGCGCTTCATACGCGTCCACTCACCGCGGGCGATAGCGAAATCAAGAGAGCCTCAAGAACCAACAGCGGTGGCGAATTGTGCGCAATCCTCTCGCGAGCCTCGCGGACAGCATCCAAACCTGCCAGTGTCATCTCCGGCGTGCTGGACTGGGCCTTTGCCGTGATGGCGGGACCATGGGACACATTAATGAGATCTACTCCGGCCTGAACCTGAACCATCAGAACATCACGCAGAACGGACATAACATCGACCATGATGCGATCCAGCGCATCTCGAAGGGTGCGAGTCTTTCGGCGCTTTTGGTCATCCTCAAGACTCTTGAGTTGAGATCGCAGCGCAGTGGGCACCGCTCCCCCCGGAGCAACACCCAAGGACGTGAGTAACGCATCTCGCTCGTCCTGATCGGTGCGCTCACCCAAAGCCTTCGCATCCTCACCGGCAATCTCGAGCAACGACGCGGCGACACCGACCGCTCCTGAAACGCTCGCAACACCCAGCACCAGCTCGATAGATGCGGCTCGGCGCGACCGAGCTGCCTCATCCGTCGCGAGTCGCGTCGCCATTCCAATGTGGCTTTGAGCTTCCGTGGCCGCCACCAAAGCGAGATCAGCGTCGAGACCTTCTCGTGCGGCAATGAGGTTTGCAACGTCGGTTGCGCCAGGAACCTTCAGCACGACACTGCGTGTTCTGGAGCGAATAGTCGGCAATACATCAGCCGTGGACGGGGCACACAAAATCCACACCGTCTGCGGCGGTGGCTCCTCGAGAGCTTTCAAGAGAACATTCGAGGTTCGTTCGGTCATGCGATCGGCGTCCTCAATCACCACCACTCGATAGTTCGACGCGGAGGGCGAGAAGTAGGAGAAAGCGACAAGCGCGCGAACCTCCTCGATCGTGATGGTGACTTTGTTCGTCGAGAGGATGGAGACATCCGGGTGCGCCCCGGCGATGACCTGGCGCCATGCCGCTTCGCTCTCACCTGCGCCAACCAGCTCTGCCGCAAACGCGTGGGCGAGAGTCGAGCGACCCGAGCCGGGAGGACCAGTTACGAGCCAGGCATGGGTCATGGCGTGGGAGCCGGGAACTGCCGCGGCTTTCATTTGGGCGATGGCTGGCTCTTGGCCTACCAAATCATCCCAGAGCGTCATGCCCTAAGGCTATCCAAGGAGGTCTGACACCTTGG
>CAZPBS010000015.1:0-27674 GCA_964584925.1 uncultured Microbacteriaceae bacterium | reverse complement strand
TGCTCGAGTGACCGAGGTCCATCAGACGCTTAATAACGAAAGGCTTGAAGAGCTCGAGCGCCATCAGCTTGGGAAGACCACACTGGTGGAGCTTCAACTGGGGGCCCACCACGATCACGGAACGACCGGAGTAGTCCACGCGCTTACCGAGCAGGTTCTGACGGAAACGACCCTGCTTACCCTTGAGCATGTCGGAGAGGCTCTTCAGTGCACGGTTACCTGTTCCGGTGACCGGACGACCACGACGGCCGTTGTCGAAGAGAGCATCCACAGCTTCCTGGAGCATGCGCTTCTCGTTGTTCACGATGATCTCGGGAGCACCGAGGTCAAGGAGGCGACGCAGACGGTTGTTGCGGTTGATCACACGACGGTAGAGGTCGTTGAGGTCAGAGGTCGCAAAACGTCCACCATCAAGCTGCACCATGGGGCGGAGCTCTGGCGGAATAACGGGAACAACCTCCAGCACCATCGATGCAGGAGACGCTCCTGTGGTGAGGAACGCACTGACAACCTTCAGGCGCTTGATCGCACGGATCTTGCGCTGTCCCTTACCGTTTGCGATTTCGTCGCGAAGCTTCTCGGCTTCGCCGGCGAGGTCAAAGTCCTCAAGGCGACGACGGATTGCCTCGGCACCCATGTGGGCTTCGAAGAACATTCCGTAGCGATCTTGAACATCCTGGAAGACAGCGTCCTCCGCACGGAGGTCGCCGACCTTGAGAGAGCGGAAGTCATCCCACACACGCTCGAGGTGAGCAATGTCGTCATCGAAGTTCTTGCGAATGGACGCAAGCTCCTTCTTGCCAGCATCGTCAGCTTTACGCTTCTGGTCAGCCTTGGCACCGGACTCTTCGAGACCGGCGAGCTCCTGCTCCAGTTCTTTCATGCGGTCGGCGAGAAGCGTGTCGCGCTCCTTCTCGAGCTGCTTGATTTCGAGACGCAGTTCCTTCTCGAGCTCGGGGAGCTCACGGTGACGCGCATCGACGTCCACGTTGATGATCATGTAAGCCGCGAAGTAGATGACCTTTTCGAGGTCCTTCGGTGCCATGTCCAGGAGGTATCCCAAGCGGCTAGGAACGCCCTTGAAATACCAAATGTGGGTGACCGGAGCTGCAAGCTCGATGTGCCCCATGCGCTCACGACGAACGGAAGACTTGGTGACCTCCACGCCACAGCGCTCACAGATGATTCCCTTGAAGCGCACGCGCTTGTACTTGCCACACGCACACTCCCAGTCACGACTGGGGCCGAAGATCTGCTCTCCGAAGAGACCATCCTTCTCGGGCTTCAGGGTGCGGTAGTTGATAGTTTCGGGCTTCTTCACCTCACCGTAGGACCAGCCACGGATGTTCTCTGAGGTGGCAAGGCCAATACGCAGGGCTTCAAATGTTGTTGCTTCCAGCACGATTAATCTCTCTCGTAGTTATCTAGACGACTGAATTCTTAGATCTCGTCCACGGACGAAGACTCGAAGCGGGTCGAGATGTTGATACCGAGTTCTTCCGCTGCGCGGTAGAGCTCGTCATCAGAATCCTTGAGCGAGACAGCTTGGCCGTCTGCCGAGAGGACCTCGACGTTGAGACACAGGGACTGCATCTCTTTCATCAGAACCTTGAAGCTCTCCGGAATACCGGGCTCCTGGATGTTCTCACCCTTGACGATGGCCTCATAGACCTTCACACGACCGAGAATGTCATCAGACTTGATGGTCAAGAGCTCCTGGAGTGCATAGGAAGCACCGTAGGCCTCGAGTGCCCACACCTCCATCTCACCAAAGCGCTGTCCACCGAACTGAGCCTTACCACCGAGCGGCTGCTGGGTGATCATGGAGTACGGTCCCGTCGAACGAGCGTGAATCTTGTCGTCGATGAGGTGGTGGAGCTTCAGGATGTACATGTAACCCACGGAGATCGGCATCGGGTAGGGCTCACCGGAGCGACCGTCGAAGAGACGAGCCTTACCGGTGGAGTCCACGAGACGCTTGCCATCTCTGGTCACCAGGGTGTGATCCAGCAAACCGGCGATTTCTTCCTCGCTGGCGCCATCGAACACGGGGGTAGCGACCTTGGTCCCGGGAGCTGCTTCCTTCGCCATCGCGGCGAGGCGCTTTGCCCAGGCGGGATCACCGGGGATTTTCCAGCCCTGCTTGGCAGCCCACCCGAGGTGGATTTCCAAGACCTGACCGAAGTTCATACGTCCGGGAACACCGAGCGGGTTCAAGATGATGTCGACAGGAGTTCCATCCTCCAAGAACGGCATGTCCTCAACAGGGAGAATCTTGGCGATAACACCCTTGTTTCCGTGACGCCCAGCGAGCTTGTCACCCTCAGAGATCTTGCGCTTCTGAGCGATGTAGACAACCACGCGCTGGTTGACACCGGAGCCGAGTTCATCGTCACCGTCGACAGCGTCAAATACCTTGACGCCGATGATGGTTCCCTGCTCGCCGTGTGGAACCTTCAGAGAGGTGTCGCGAACCTCGCGAGACTTCTCGTTGAAGATCGCACGGAGTAGACGCTCTTCAGCGCTCAGCTCCGTCTCACCCTTGGGGGTAACTTTTCCGACCAGGATGTCACCGGGGCGAACCTCGGCACCGATGCGGATGATGCCACGCTCGTCCAGGTTGGCCAGCAACTCAGGACCGACGTTGGGGAGATCGCGAGTGATCTCTTCCTTACCGAGCTTGGTGTCGCGGGCGTCGACCTCATACTCCTCGATGTGAATCGAGGAGAGGGTGTCGTCCTTGACCAAGTTCTGGGACAGGATGATCGCGTCCTCGAAGTTGTAACCCTCCCATGACATGAAAGCCACGAGCAGGTTCTTACCCAGAGCCAACTCGCCATCTTCGGTGGCAGGACCATCCGCGATAACGGATCCCTCTGCCACCTTGTCGCCCACGCTGACGCGGACCTGGTGGTTGTAGTTGGTGCCCTGGTTCGAGCGGTCAAACTTCCGCAGGTGGTAGGTCTTCGAGCCACCCTTGTCCTGCTTGACGACGGCGAAGTCAGCACAGACCTCACTCACCACACCGGCGCCCTCGGCGACGATAACGTCACCGGCATCGACAGCGGCGAAGGACTCCATGCCGGTTCCCACAATGGGGGACTCGGAACGGATCAGCGGCACTGCTTGACGCTGCATGTTCGCACCCATGAGAGCGCGGTTTGCATCGTCGTGCTCGAGGAACGGAATCAGCGAGGTCGCGACGGACACCATCTGACGGGGGGACACATCGACGTAGTCGACGAGCTCGGGGGAGACCAGCTCCACCTCTCCACCCTTCTTACGGACAAGAACCTTGTCCTCAGCGAAGGTGCCATCGGCGTTCAGCGGTGTACCAGCCTGGGCAACGACGAACTCGTCCTCGTCACTAGCAGTCAGGTAGTCGATGTTCTTCGACACCTTGCCCTTGACCACGCGGCGGTAAGGGGTCTCGATGAAACCAAAGGCATTGATGCGAGCGAACGATGCGAGCGAACCAATCAGACCGATGTTCGGTCCTTCAGGTGTCTCGATCGGGCACATACGGCCGTAGTGCGAGGGGTGAACGTCACGAACCTCAACGCCAGCCCGCTCACGGCTCAGACCTCCCGGTCCGAGAGCAGAAAGACGACGCTTGTGGGTCAAACCCGAGAGCGGGTTGTTCTGGTCCATGAACTGCGAGAGCTGGCTGGTACCAAAGAACTCTTTGATAGCGGCAACAACAGGACGAACGTTGATCAGGGTCTGAGGAGTAATGGCCTCAATGTCCTGAGTCGTCATGCGCTCGCGAACCACGCGCTCCATCCGGGAGAGTCCGGTGCGGACCTGGTTCTGGATGAGCTCACCCACGGCACGAATACGACGGTTACCGAAGTGATCAATGTCGTCAACATCCAAGCGGATGTCGACCTTCTTGCCCGAGCGTGAACCCTCGATGTGGGTGCGGCCATCGTGCAGCGCAACCAAGTACTTGATGGTCGCAACGATGTCGTCGATGGTGAGCACCGTAGTGTCCAAAGGAAGCTCAATACCGAGCTTGCGGTTGATCTTGTAACGACCCACCTTCGCCAGGTCGTAGCGCTTGGAGTTGAAATAGAAGTTGTCCAACAGCAAGCGCGCTGCTTCGGCGGCAACCTGCTCGCCTGGACGCAGCTTGCGGTAGATGTCCTTGAGGGCTTCTTCCTTGGTGAGGATGGTGTCCTTCTCCAAGGCCTCCTCAATGGAGGAGAAACCAGCGAAGTGCTTCGCGATTTCTTCAGTAGTAAGACCGAGGGCCTTTAGGAAGACGGTGACGGACTGCTTGCGCTTGCGGTCGATACGGACACCGACCTGGTCGCGCTTGTCGACCTCGAACTCGAGCCATGCTCCACGGCTGGGGATAACGCGAACGGAGTGAATCTCTTTGTCGCTGAGCTTGTCCAGCGAAGTTTCGAAGTAGACACCGGGGCTTCGCACCAACTGAGACACAACAACGCGCTCGGTTCCGTTGATGATGAAGGTTCCCTTTTCGGTCATCAGGGGGAAGTCACCCATAAAGACGGTTTGGGTCTTGATCTCACCGGTCTGGTGGTTCATGAACTCGGCTTCGACATAAAGCGGAGCGGCGTAAGTCTTGCCGCGCTCCTTGCACTCGTCGATGGAGTACTTCTCGTCCTCGAGGTAAGGGTTCTGGAACGACAGTTGCATCGTCTCGGAGGAGTCCTCGATCGGGGAGATCTCTTCGAAAATCTCCTGAAGTCCGCTGCGCTCGGAAACTACGGGCAGCCCCTGGGCTTTCGCCTCAGCTACTCGTTTCTTCCAGACAGGAGAACCGACGAGCCACTCGAAGCTCTCGGTCTGCAACGCGAGCAGATCCGGGACCTCAAGGGTGTCATTGATTTTGGCGAACGAGAGCCGCTGGGCGACTCGACCGTTCTTGGCAGAAGAAGTGGATGCAGAACGTGCAACAGCCAAGAGTAATTAACCTCCAGGGCTCACAGATGGAGCCTCATCGTGGGTGACCAAACCGAACCAGAAGCAACCGCTGGAACTCAGCACAAAGAGTTCACCCCGCCGCTATACTCGGGGCTCTCGTGTCGACCGCAATATGACGGCACAAGAAGTCAGGGAAGCAAACCTTTAGTGTATACGGGTTTATAACGATTTGTCTACTCCCTGATTTTTCGACTCTCTGGGGATAACTTCTGCGCTAGTTTCACCGCCCCGCTAGCCTGTCGACGTGGCGGATGCATCGTGGGTGGAACAGGAAGCTGGGCGCCTTTTTGGTGCCCACCAGATCGCCGGGACCTGGTCGTTTCGTTTTGACCGGGCCACCACCAGGCTTGGCCAATGCGACCACCGCACACAGAGCATTTCGGTGTCGCGCTACCTCACCGAGAAAGCAACAGCAGACGAGGTCACCCAGGTTCTGCTCCATGAGATTGCTCACGCGCTCGCCGGGCCCCGGGCTGCCCACGGTCCAAAGTGGAGGGCGATTGCACGAGAAATCGGGTACGAGGGTGGTCGAACACACACCGTCGAGCCCGCGCATGACCGAGCGAAGTGGGTGGGCGAGTGCCCTAGCGGTCACGAGATTGTGCGCTTCCGCCGACCTGGCAAACCAGTGTCGTGTGCGAAATGCGACCGGAGCTTCAACACCAGCTATTTGATTAGCTGGAGGGCCAAGACCTAGTCCTCGACCGTGATCTCTTTCCAGAACGCTACGTAACCAGCGAAATCACTTCCCACGCGCTCCACTGCTCCGGGGCGAAGATCATCGTAGGAAAAGGCTCGGTCCTGGTAGGACTGACCATCGACGGTGATCGTGTAGTAATGGCAGTCACCCTTCCACGCGCAGGTGTATGGAGTAGGGCTGTCGGTGAGGAATTCGCGGTTCACCGATGCAGGAGGGAAATACCAGTTCCCTTCGATCTTCACCAGATCAGATTCGGGCGCTTCGGCAATCACAGTTCCGTTTAGGTGTGCTCTCATAGTCTGCACAGTAGTCCGCCATTCTGAACACCCGATGTAGACAAGGTCTCCATGAAGTTTTCTCTCCAGGTGTCCCTCCCCTGCACCGTCGCCCAAGCCTTTGATGCGCTGCACAACCCGGATGTCTTCCGCGCTGTATCGAAACCTTTCTTAGGGTTTGAGGCTCTGCGGCCCACCGAGTTTCCTGTGCGATACGAGTCGGGACAGTCCTATGTCGTCGCCGTGAAAGCATTCGGCCTCATTCCCCTGGGGACGCAGGAAATTAATCCGAAGACGGGTGTCGAGGGAATGACGCGGGTCTTTCAGGACCATGGGCGCGGCCTGAGTGGCGCTCTCGCTCAGGTGACCAGGTTCCAGCACACGATGACACTGCGCCCTTCGGGTGTCGGCCCGACGGTCCTCGAAGACGAGCTCGATTTCGATGCCGGCCTCCTTACCCCGTTTATGGGTCTGGGCTTTCGCCTCTTCTGGTGGTGGCGGCACCGGATGATGAAGCGCCTCGCGCCTGAATGGCAAGGCGAGAGCACCCGCATGTGGGAATCCCGATACAGCTCCACCATGTGGAGTGGCCGAGTGAACCCCACCCTGATGAGCACGGTCACCGGGCTTTCCCCCGGTCGCGCGCTGGAGGTCGGTTGCGGCGAAGGAGCCGATGCGCTCTGGCTGGCCGAGCAAGGATTCGACGTGACAGCAGTCGACGCGTCACCCACCGCTCTCGCGCGGGGCGAAGCGGAGCGAACGGTCCGGGTGGAAAAAGATGGACTCCCCCGCAAGATTCGCTGGGTCGCCTCCGACGTTGTCGAAGACGATCTCCCCACCCCGCCCGAACGCTACGACCTGGTGACTGCTCACTTCCTCCACATTCCTGCGGACGAGCGGAAGATTCTCTGGACAAAACTCGTGGATGCCATTGCCCCGGGTGGATCGCTGGTGATTGTCGGCCACTCTCTCGAAGACTTGGACGCCGGTCTTCGCCGACCGCCCGCATCACTGATGTTTGACAAGAAGGAGCTGATGGCAGCGATGCCTCGGTCGTGGAGCACGCGGAAGGTTACTTTGGTGGAGCGTGAGCAAAAGGCCCCCGATGGAACGAGCGTGATCGCCCGGGACATCGTGGCCTGGGGTGTTCGCTAGGGCAAAGCTCCCACGCTCGCCAGCGCCGCCTTCACCAGGGACCCACGACCGCCCTCCATCTCCACGAGGACCTCGTGCGAGGTTGCTTGCTCGGGGCTCATCCAGGTGAGCTCGAGTGCATCTTGGCGCGGATCGCACGTTCCGGTCACGGGAACGACATAAACCAGAGAGACCGCGTGCTGTCGGGAGTCTTGGTACTTAGCCCCCGGGAATGGGAAATATTCCGCGATGTGCGCAGGCTGGGGTGTGGGAGGAATCTGGGGGAAAGCCATCGGTCCGAGGTCTTTCTCCAAATGCCGGAACAGTGCGTCACGAACTGTTTCTCCGAACATGACACGACCCGCCACGAGCGCCCTGGCGATTGCACCCTCGGAGGAGACACGAAGGAGCAGTCCCACCTCGCTGACATTTCCGGCACCATCTAATCGAACCGGGACAGCCTCCACGTAAAGAAGGGGAAGGCGGTGTCGAATATCAGCGAGCTCTTCTTCAGAGAGCCAGCCTGGATTGGGATCAGGAGTTCTGGTGGAGGACATAGGACTTTTTTACTCCGAATCTTTCTCACGGGGAAGGGCCCCAGCCTGCAGAAGCGACCCGCGGAAGATTTCTTCGTTCACTCGCCAGTACCCATGCTCGATGCCTTCAATCAGAATGACAGGAACCTTGTCGGTGTAAAACTCGAGCCACTCGGAACTCTCCTCTACGAGGCGCTTCTCGAGCGAGACGTTCTGAAAATCTGTGAGAACCGACTCGATCAGGTCAGTCGCATCATCACAGAGGTGGCACGATTCCCTGCCTATGACGGTGACCTGAACACTTCCCATGGCGAAAGCCTATGCTGAGACACCATGACTCCCCCCAGGAACTCTTCCGCTAAATCCGCACGGGTCTTGGTGTTCGTCGATGTGGACAACACTTTGGTCAAAGGGGCGTCCATTTACATGTTCGCTATCGAGGCCTGGAAATCCGGCTTCATCAAATGGCACCACGTGATTCCTGCTCTGTTCCAGCAGCGCTACTTCATCCGAAAAGGTGAGACGACGAAGCGAGTGAAGTCGACTAGGGAACGTGCGCAGGCTCTGGTGGCGGGTCACAAGGTGAGGGATTTCGAGAAAGTAGCCGAGAGCGCGTGGCGACGATCCATCGCGCCCAAAGTTTTCCCGGAAATGATCGAGCGCATCAACCACCACAAGTCACAAGGACACGAGATTTGGTTGCTGACGGCAAGCCCCCAAGGTCTCGCCTCTGTCATGGCGCGAGACCTGACCCTCACGGGGGCCATCGGAACAACCCTGGAAGAAAAGGACGGAGCCTTCACGGGAGAGATCGACGGGGAGTTGCTGCACGGGCCGCTCAAAGCAAAGGCCGCTGTGCAGCACGCTCTCGAGTCCGGCGTGAATCTCGCGCACTGCTACGCCTATTCAGACTCGGCTGCCGACATTCCTCTGTTAGAGAGTGTGGGCCACCCGGTTGCGGTCAACCCCGACCACACGCTCCTGGCTCACGCCACAGAACTGTCGTGGCCAATCCTGTGGCCCGAGTCCACGAACCGGCACCAAACCCAACGCTCAAAAAAGGCAGAGAAAAACGCTGGTCACTAGCAGGTGACCAGCGTTTCCCATCAAAACTCGCTACTTCTTATTACGACGCTGGTGGCGAGTCTTGCGAAGCAACTTGCGGTGCTTCTTTTTCGCCATACGCTTGCGGCGTTTCTTGATAACAGAACCCATGAAGTTTCCTTTAGACCTGGTGTCGTTGGTGGCTATCTGCGAGCAGACAACTTAGGGAGTCTAGCGCAGAGCCGAATGCTCAGCCGACTTCGCCCATTTCGCGCAGCTCACCAGCTGAGTACACGATGCTCGACACCGCCGATTCGGGGATGCGGAAGGAGCGTCCGAACCTCACTGCAGGAAGCTCCCCCGAATGGACCAGTCGATACACCGTCATAGTGGATACGCGCATCATCTGTGCAACCTCACCGACGGTGAGGAATCGCATCTGAGAGAGGGACTGGGACATGAGAGCTTTCTGAGGAGTGGTACCCGCACAACCCTAGAGCGAGCGCTGCTAGCTGTAAAGGGTTAGAGGCGAACCTTTGCCACCACGTCATCAATCCAGGTCATCAGGTCTTTCGCTAGCGAGCCCACGGCAACACCAGGTGCGCGCAAATCAACGAACGGTTCATGGGGCCCAGTCGATGGTGAGGGCGATCCACCCACCCACGAGCGCACCTCTACAAGAGAGCTCTCATCGAAGCGGTAATAGCGGTGCTGACCTTCCTCCCGCGCAACCACAACGCCAGCATCACGCAACACCTTGAGGTGCTTCGACACGGTGGGCTGGGTAATTCGTAGAGCCTCTACGAGCTGACCGACACTCTTCTCTGAGCCCGACCGCAACAAATCGACGATGTCACGGCGGGTGGGATCAGCAAGCACATCAAACACATCACTCATAAAGGGGTAGCGTACTCGCACCCTGGTGGGAGTACCATGGCTGGCGGTTGTCTGAAGTTCAGATCAGAAAGAAGGCCACGTGACGTGTCGTCATGGCTAGGGACGTTGAAGCGCCGCTCCACTAGGCGCCGTCGACGCCCCCTCTCACCGGTTCCGGGTCTCGCGCCCTACTCCGCCCCCTCGGGTATGCGGGGTCTACTGTTCCGCGCCCAGGCAGTGTTGGGCGGCGGTGCCGCCACCGCCACAATCTTCATTTTCCTCTTCCTGATCACCATCACCACGGTGTTGCTGATGCTGCCGATCGCGTCGGCTTCTGGAGAGATCACTCCTCTCGCGGACGCACTCTTCACCGCGGTCTCAGCCATTTGTGTGACGGGTCTCACCGTGGTGAATATGGCCACCCACTGGTCGCCTTTCGGACACCTCGTGGTGTTCTTGGGTCTCCAAATCGGGGGAATTGGCGTGATGACCTTGGCCACAATTCTTGCCGTGATCGCCTCCAAGCGATTGGGACTCTCGGTCCGGAAAATGATGGCCGGTGATGTTGACCCCTCCCGCCTTCATGACCGTGAGGGTCAGGACTCCCACGGAATGCGCCTCTCCGAAGTCAAGGGATTGCTCAAAACCGTCTTCATCAGCGTGCTCGTCATCGAGCTGGCGCTCGCGGCTGTCATCGTCCCCCGCCTTATTGTCTGGGGCCTCGACCCGCTGACGGCGCTATGGCAGGGCGGTTACCTCGCGGCCTCTGCTTTCACCAACACTGGGTTTGTTCCCCTGGTGGATGGATTGTCCCCGTTCGCCACCGACCCCATCATGGTGTTCACCATCGGGATCGGAGTATTCCTGGGGAGCATTGGTTTCCCGGTCATTTATGCGATCGCACGAGCCTTCAAGACAGCCCGCTTGCGCAGACTACGGAAAACCCTCGATCATGCTCGCCTGGGCATCCACGCGAAACTGACTTTGACGACCACCACCATTTTGTTGGTAGTGGGCGCGCTCGCTATAGGAGCACTCGAGTGGGGCAACGAGAAGACTCTCGGGTCACAATCCGGCGCCTATCGACCTATGACCGCACTCTTCGTCTCCATGATGTCGCGCTCTGGTGGCTTTAACACCGTGGACACCTCGGAAATGAGTGGCGCGACACTCCTGGTGCTCGACATGCTGATGTTTGTTGGCGGAGGCTCAGCCTCCACCGCAGGGGGAATCAAGGTCACTACCTTGGCAATCCTGTTCCTTGCCGCTTTCGCTGAGGCCAGAGGAAACCAGGACATCGTCGCCTACGAGCGACGTATTCCCTCGGACACTGTTCGCCTCGCGGTGAGCGTTGTCCTGTGGGGGGCAAGCATCGTGGCAATTTCCACCATCACGATTCTTCGCATCACCGACGCACCTCTTGAGAAAGTGCTTTTTGACGTCATTTCCGCGTTTGCGACCTGCGGTCTGAGCGCGGGTCTCACCAGCAATGACCTCCCTGACTCTGCGAAGTATGTCCTCGCGGCCACCATGCTGTTGGGACGTGTTGGTACAGTGACACTCGCTACCGCTCTCAGTGGCACCCACCGCCAGACGGTGTACCGCCGGGCAAAAGAAAGGCCGATCGTTGGTTGAGAAAATTCCCCATGATGCCCCTGTCCTAGTTATCGGTCTAGGACGATTCGGTGCCGCCACTGCGGGTGAGCTCGACAAGCTCGGACGAGATGTCCTCGCAGTTGATGAAGACCCCGCATTGGTTCAGAAGTGGTCCGACCGCGTAAAGCACACCGCGGTGTTGGATGCCAGGAACATGAACGCCCTGGAGCAAATCGGCGCGAGAGACTTCCCCATCGCGGTCGTCGCGACCGGATCCTCCATTGAGGCCAGCGTCCTGATCACCACCAACTTGGTCGACATGAAGATCCCGCAAATCTGGGCAAAAGCCATTAGTGAATCTCACGGAAAAATCCTGACTCGCATTGGTGCTCACCGAGTCATCTATCCCGAGCGTGAAGCCGGGGAGCGCGTAGCGCACCTGGTGTCAGGCCGCATGATTGACTTCATCCGCTTCGACGACAACTTCGCCTTGGTGAAGATGTACCCACCGAAGCCGATTCGTGGACTGTCACTCACCGACTCTCAAGTCCGCTCGAAGTACAACATCACGGTGGTCGGCGTGAAGTCGCCAGGGAAGCCCTTCACCTACGCCACGGAGAAGACCGTGGTGACCAACCACGACCTGATTATCGTCTCGGGAACCAACGAGGACATCGAAACCTTCGCAGCCCTCGACAAGTAATTAGCCCTTGGCCATCTCCTCAGCCCGCGCGATAGCGGCGGCGCTGGCCTCCCGGATGATGGCACTGAGGTCCGCCGCCCGGTAAACCTCCAGGGCGGCTTGAGTCGTCCCACCCGGGCTGGTCACTGCCTCCCGGAGTTCTTGTGGTGTTTTTCCCGAGTGCTCCAAGAGCTCCATGGCTCCCGCGAAGGTTCCCTGCACCATGGTGGTCGCCTGCTCCGGGGTGAAACCGTGCTCGAGCGCGACCTCCATGAACCGCTCGATGAAGAAATATACGAAGGCCGGACCCGAACCCGAGAACGTGCTCAAAGCATTCAAGGAACTCTCGTCGACCTGAAGAACACTTCCCACTGTCTCGAAGACCCGGGTCACTGCCTGTAGTTGATCGTCGGTGACTCGGGAGCCAGCGCTCAACCCCGTCACCCCTCTCCCCACCTGAGACGGGGTGTTGGGCATGGTGCGAATGAGCGCGCCCGGCCAGAGCTGCTCCATTTGTTCCACGGTGATTCCCGCAGCAATACTGACCATCACGGCGGACTCTGGCGCGTCAAGAGCCACCTCGTGAAGGAGCCCGAGAAGATAGTGAGGCTTGACTCCGAGGATGATGATGTCTGCCTCATCAAGTGCCCACTGATTTGCGAGAGGGTCTTCCTCGAGGCTCCTGACCTCGACTCCCCTCTCGGCAAGCGCTCCAGCAGAAGCGGCTGTGGCACACGTCACTCGAATGCTCTCGAAAGCGTCCTGGGTTTTTATCAGTCCACCAAGAATCGCACCGCCCATATGTCCGGTGCCAAGAATTGCAATACGAGGAAGTGAGAGGGTCACGGTGCCAGTGTAGATTGGACAGACGTTGTTGGCACCGTTGCTAGGAATGGAAGAACACTATGGGTGACAAGAAGAAGTCCAAGGGCTCGCTTCCTCCCCGAGAACCCATCCTCGCCGCCCTGTTGAATGGACCCGATGTTGACGCGGTCCTGAGACTCTCCGTCACCGCAGAGCCCGATGGCCACTGGGTCATCGCTGCGACAATCCAGCTCGCCGACTCATTGCCCAACTATGTCCTCGCGCACGCTCTCAACGATGCGAAACGACGGGTTCGGGAGGTACTTGGAGAGACAGCCGAAATTTACGTGGAACCCGAGTTGGTGCGTGACACCTCAGAAACGGAACCACCCACCGATGTCATCGTGATCAAAGCGTCTGACTAACTGACGGAGAACCATGGAACTCGTCCGGGATATCACCCTCATCACCCACTTCATCGGGCTCGCTCTCATTATTGGGCCCTTTATTGTCCAGATGCGCGCGCACTCGGGGTATTACTTCGGATGGGTGATGACCGGATCTATCGTTCAGCTCGTGACAGGGTTGCTTTTGACCGGACTGGCGGAAATGCGTCTCGCGGATGACCCGGACCTGTCGGTCAATCACACCAAGATTGCCGTGAAGTCGGTGATTGCCACGGTGATTGTGATTGCTGCGGTCCACGCGTATCGCAAGCAAAAGAAGCTTGGCGCAGGGGATAACGAGCGAAAGCTTCTCCCCTATCTCCACTCTGCGGGAGCATTGGCGATCGTGAACGTTATTCTCGCCGTGGTTTGGTAAAGCGTGGTGCGATAACTACCTCTGGGAAAAGAAGTCCGTGAGGAGTGCTCCGCACTCGGCCCCAAGAACACCGCCCACAACCTCATCGACACGATGAGGCAGAGTTCGATCACGAACTAAATCGTGCTTGCTACCGGCCGCTCCGGCTTTGTCATCCCAGGCGCCAAAGACCAGGCGGGAAATGCGGGCTTGGGTGATTGCTCCCGCGCACATGACGCACGGTTCGAGAGTGACCACCAGGGTGTGATCGCTGAGGTTGGTGTTCTCCAAGGCGTGACCCGCTAGCCGCAACGCCACAACCTCGGCGTGAGCGGTGGGGTCGTGATCCCGCTCCTTCGTGTTCGTCGCACTCGCGATGACCAGGCCGGAGGGGTCAACAACTAGTGCCGCCACCGGCACATCACCAGTGGCAAGAGCCTCAGAGGCCAGGTCGAGTGCCATCCTCATCAGGGACGTGTCATCCATCACGAGCCCACCTTATCCAGAGCAGTGGCCTCGGGTAGTGTGAGCACTATGCAGGTGCACGTAGCGGATCACCCCCTCATCTCCCACAAGCTCTCGGTCTTACGAGATGAGACAACACCCTCTCCGGTATTTCGTGCCCTCACGTCAGAGCTCGTCACCCTCCTCGCCTATGAGGCAACCCGTCACATTCGGGTGGAGGACCACCAGATCACGACCCCGGTGACCACCACCACGGGTAAGAAGCTGGCGAAGCCACGACCCGTGGTGGTTCCCATTCTCCGAGCTGGGCTCGGAATGCTGGAGGGCATGACCCAACTGTTGCCGAGCGCCGAGGTGGGATTTTTGGGCATGGTGCGGGACGAAAAGACGCTGCAACCGAGTGTCTATGCAGAACGCCTGCCTGAAGATCTTTCTGATCGGCAGGTCTTTATTCTCGATCCGATGTTAGCCACGGGTGGTTCACTGCTGCAGGCCATCAACTATGTCTTCGATAAAGGCGCCACCGAAGTAACGGCGGTGTGTTTACTCGGTGCTCCCGAGGGACTTCAAGCCCTGGAAGAAGCCACCGCGGGACGCAACGTGACGATTGTGCTGGGAGCCCTTGATGAAAAACTCAATGAGCACGGCTTCATCGTTCCAGGCCTGGGTGATGCCGGTGACCGACTCTACGGAACTGTCGGATAACGTCATACAACTTGACGCTCCACCCAGCATGGCCCGATAATCAAGCCATGCAGAGCTGTCGTGTCACCTTGGCGCCCGCGGGTATCCGTGGCCTCTGTTGCTGTCGAATGTGTGGCTAATCCCCCTGTTCACCGTCCTTGGGCCCTCTGCCCCTCACGAATCGACAGATTATGACAACCTCTCCTCGCGAACCACGAGGGTTCGCCCTCTATGTGGGTATCACCGAAGCTGATGCCCAAGCATCGGGCATCAGCCTGCAGCAACTCGTCACCGACCTCAAGAAGACCGTGGCGGATCACGTCCCAGGGACAGAAACCCACGCTGCTATCGCTCTGGCGCCCCTCGGCGCTGGCGGTAAGCACCTCGACATTGTTCGCATGGCTCTGCACGACCCGATCGCCCTGGGAAAGCTTGCCAAGAACGCTCAGCCACAGGATTCTGAGGTTGTCATCGACATTTCCCGGAAGCGGGTTCTGATTGATGATGAGCAGGCACCTCTGACCTACAAAGAGTTCGCACTCTTGCAATTCCTTGTCTTGCGCGAAGGGCAAACGGTGAAACGCGAGGTGATCATTGAAGCACTCTGGGCCGAAGGCGACGAGGATGCCCCAGTCGCACGGACCATCGATGTCCACGTCCGCAGGTTGCGATCAAAGCTCGGTCGCTATGAAGACATTGTCCGCACCGTTCGCGGGGTTGGGTATCGCTTCGATCGTCACGCCGATGTCACCATTAACTACGGTGTTGCCCAGTCTCCCGACATGATTTAGCGACTTTTCCCCAAGAAATACCGACCACTAGACACCGTTACCATTCTGTTATATATTCATCACATCGTCAGTTGTTTGCTGTGACAGCTCTCGTAAATGTGATTGCAAGACACTCTTGGTGCAAGGGAATAGGGCCGGTCGCTCGCCTCAGCGGCCGGCCCTTATCACGTCCTCAACCCCGCTCCCAGGACGGGGCTCTACGCTCTCTGGTATGACTTCTGGGCCTGCCATCGTGTGGTTGCGAAACGATCTCCGACTCCACGACAACCCCGCTCTTGATGCAGCGGTAGCCACGGGTGAACCAGTGCTCATCCTGTATGTCCGGGATGAGGTGACCCCCGGTTCACGTCCGCTCGGGCGAGCATCTCAGTGGTGGCTTCACCATTCGCTGACCGCTCTGCGCTCCTCCATCGAGGCTCTCGGGGGCTCACTGGTGCTGCGCACAGGATCAGGGTCCGATGTCATTCGAGAACTTGTCGCAGAGACCGGCGCGTCAGCGGTGTTCTGGAATCGACGCTATGGACTCGCGCGCGAAGCCGACGCCCTGCTGAAAGAGACGCTGCGCGAAGCTGGCCTCACCTGTGAAAGCTTCGCCGGCAACCTACTCTTTGAGCCTTGGACTGTCCGTACCGGAGAGGGAAACCCCTTCAAGGTCTTCACCCCTTTCTGGCGAGCAGCCCTCGCCGGCGAGCCACCACGTTCTCCACTGTCTGCTCCGACCGCACTGCGCTCGCCGGAGGGTGTGCCGAGCGAGAACGTCGAGGACTGGGATTTACTTCCCACCACTCCCGATTGGTCGAGCGGCCTTCGGGACATGTGGACCCCGGGTGAAGCCGGCGCCCACCAACGACTCGAGGATTTTGTCGAAAACACTCTGAGGCTCTACCACCGACGGGATGAGCCGGGCCCGGTCACGACATCGCGCCTCAGCCCCCACCTCAGTTTTGGGGAAATCAGCCCCCATCAGATTTGGGCGGAACTCGATCGTTCTCTTCCCGCAGAGGCAGAGAAGAACAAGGCCAAATTCCTTTCGGAGGTGGGATGGCGGGAGTTTTCCTACAACATTCTGTTTCACTTCCCCGAGCTGGATACCAAAAACTTTCGAGCTGAGTTTGACCATTTTCCCTGGGGAGATGTCGATCCAGCATTGCTAAAGGCTTGGCACAAAGGCACAACGGGTGTTCCCCTGGTGGATGCTGGAATGCGAGAACTGTGGCACACCGGTTATATGCATAACCGTGTGCGCATGGTGGTCGCCTCGTTCCTGATCAAGAACATGCTGGTCGATTGGCGTGTGGGTGAAGCCTGGTTCTGGGACACCCTCGTCGATGCTGACGAGGCGAACAATCCCGCGAGCTGGCAATGGGTGGCCGGTAGCGGCGCAGATGCCGCCCCCTACTTCAGAGTGTTCAACCCGATGTTGCAAGCTGAGAAATTTGATCCTCAGCAGGAGTACATCCTGCGATGGATTCCCGAGTACGGAACCCCTGACTACCCGAGTGAGCCCATCATTGACCTTAAGGCCAGTAGGGACCGGGCTCTCCAAGCGTTCGACGAGCTCAAGGCCTTGCGCCAGCCTTCGTAATGCACAGAGAGGCCACCGCGATTCCTCGGTGAATGGCGTTCTCTAGAGAATCGCCCTGAACCAAGCCCGCCAAGAGCCCCGCGTTGAAGGAGTCACCGGCGCCTGTTGGGTCCACGCTCTTCACCGGCTCTGAGATAGAGATGTGGTCCACCGAACCCCCATCCGCACGCCAGACACCCTGTGCTCCTTGCGTCACGACCACAGTGGGGAAGCGTTGCCCCAAGAATTCCACTGACTCATCCAGGGATTCACGCCCCGAGAGAGTGAGGGCCTCGTCTTCATTGCATCGCAGGAGAGATACTTCCCGAGTGGCCTGGAGGAACCTCTCCACCCCAAAGTCTGCAAGAAAGCCACTTGATGAGGCATCGACCATAACGCTCGCCCCCCGCTGACGGGCGAGGGCAATGAAATCTGGAATCGACTCAGGACTGGAGTGATGGAACAAGCTGTACCCAGTGAGATGCACCCACGAAGAGTCTTCGAGCAGCGCAGGGTCGATCGCCCCGAAATCCAGCTGGGTGTTGGCACCTCGATCACTCAGCATCGTTCGTGATTCAGCCTCCACCACAATCACGATGGTTCCGGTGGCGTTGTCGCTATCAGCGCTGAGGTGAGCCTGCACCCCAGCGTCCTCAAATTCTTCCAGGAAACGTTGCGTGTCCGCCTCCCCTACGCGACCCACAAAGTCGACTGCGACTCCGTGGTGAGCGAGCCATACGGCGGTGTTTGCGGCCGATCCGCCAGAGCTCCGTGTAATTCGAGCGGGAGTATCGGTGTTGTGGCGAAGGGGAATGGAGATCGTGGCAAGGATGTCATCGATCACATCTCCCACGACCAGGACACGAGGTGGCGTCACGACAGTGCCGCCCATGCCTTTGCTATGTCGGTGGCGACGGCAATGTTGTTCGACACCAGATCCAGGTTCACCCCAAGACTCTCGCCCTTGGAGTGCTCAACAATGTAGGAGAGGACAAAAGGTGTCACCTCTTTACCTCGGATGCCGGCCGCCATTGCGCTCTGGAGAGCCTCCTCGAGCATCCGATCATGTGTGGCGGGGTCCCACTGCTGATCGTGGGGGACAGGATTCGCGACCACGATGCCATGGCGGTATCCCAAACCATCTCGCGCCTGCATGATGGCTGCTACCTCCGCGCCATCCTCAACTCTCCAGTCGAGGGCGTAGTCACTCTCCCTGAGCCAAAAGGCCGGAAAAATCTCGGTGCGATATCCCAGGACGGGAACGCTCAGGGTTTCGAGGCGCTCGAGAGTCGCAGAGATATCAAGGATTGACTTCACCCCGGCAGAAACCACGGTGATCGGTGTGGTCGCCAAAACTGAGATATCGGCAGACTCGTCAAAGGTGTCGCTCGCTCCTCGGTGCACACCGCCCAACCCACCGGTAGCGAACACTCGGACACCTGCAAGTGACGCCAGCGATGCGGTGGAGGCCACCGTGGTGGCCCCTGAGATTCCCTTACCGATGACAATCGGAAGGTCTCGAACGCTGGCTTTCGCGATGTCTTCGGTCGCAATTCGCTCCACTTGGGAGTCGCTCAGTCCCACAGTGGGGACACCATCGAGGACAGCAACGGTGGCGGGCGTTACCCCGGCAGCGCGAATCTGGTCTTCAAATTGCCTCGCCGCTGCGAGGTTGTCAGGCCTCGGGAGCCCGTGAGCAATGATTGTTGATTCGAGGGCAACAATCGGCCCGCCCTGCGAGAGAGCATCCTGAACTTCGTCGGAAACACGGACCATAGTCATACGCTTAGCGTATTCGTCCAGCGGATCCTCATTGCCTTCTCTATACCCCCCAGGGTATGCTGAATCTATGGCGCGCACCCGAGACGAAACCTTCGACTTCGGCGAAAAAGTCGAGGGCATTGACATTCCCGTCTTCAACGAACGTGCCGTGAGAGCCTCTGCAGGAATTCTGTTCCTCCTGGGTTTCAGCGCAGTCTTCTACGCCTTCTTCACCGGCGACTTCCAGCCTGTACGTGGTTTCGCCATCCTGTTTTTAGTGGACATGGGAATTCGGATTGGGTTCAACCATCGCTTTGCACCCTCTATGGCGCTAGGAGCATTGATCGTGCGACGACAGCGGCCCGAATGGGTGGGTGCAGCGCAGAAGCGACTCGCCTGGTCCTTGGGTTTTGGAATGGCTTTCGTTGCCTGCCTCGGAATGGGGTTCCTCGGTCTCCAAAACGAGTACATGCTCCTCTTTTGCGGATTCTGCCTCAGCCTGATGTTCTTAGAGGCAGCTTTTGGAATCTGTGTGGGATGTGAGCTCTATCGGGTCTTCGCCAAAGAGAAGCCCCAGTTATGCCCGGGCGACGTGTGTGACTACACCCCACCCCAGCGTCGAACCCTGTTCAGCTCAGACACCCACTCTCACACCCCTTAGAGCTGGCTTCGGATCGCCCACAAATCGGGGAACACCGGGTTGAACAGTGTTGAGGCCAAGTAGCCCACACCCGAGGACCCACCACTTCCGGGTTTGCGGCCAATGGTGCGCTCCACCATTTTCACATGGCGATAGCGCCATTCACCGAGTCCCTCATCGAGGTCGACCAATGCCTCGCAGACCATCGCCGACTCCGGATCATGGTGATGAAGGGTCACTAATACCGCCTGGACATCCTCCCGAGGTTCCCAGGACACAGTGACATCACGCTCAAGGACGTCCTTAGGCATCTCATGACCCCGAACATGGCAATACCGCAACGCCGAATCCCACACACTGGGCCTGGCCATCGCGGCCTCGACTCGATTTCTCGCTGAGGACCCCGGCACTAAATGCTCTGCCGTTCTCATGCCGGTTCCCTCTGTGGCGTTCTCTCCCGCGTGGTCTCTGCGACCGAGCACCGCTTCCATTTCTCGGAACTGCGCGGACTGAAAGCCACTGGCCGAAGACAAGCGAGAACGAAACGACTGGAACTGCAGAGGCGTCATGGTCTCGAGCACATCGATCTGCTGGACACAGGTTTTCATGATGGAGCGAACCCGACCGAGAAGGGCAAGCGATCGGTGAGTGTCACCGTTTTCCAGAGCGGGCTGCAGAGCCGAAAGCTCGTGGAGAATCTGCTGGAACCAGAGCTCATAGACCTGGTGAATCGTGATGAACAATAACTCATCATGCTCAGGGCCATCGGAAAGTGGCTCTTGCAAAGACAGGAGTTCATCAACCTTGAGATAGGTCGTGTAGGTGACGGCTTTCTCATGATCGACAGGAGGCATTAGGTAACCCTAGTCTCCTGCAGAGCCACCTCCCGATAGGCACCAGACTCCATCAAACTTCGCAGCCGGTCGAAACCATCCCACACCTCCACGTATGAGGTGGGCAGAGGAGATATTGCGAGTCGAATGGCGCCAGGCGCTCGGTAGTCGGGCACCACATTCGCCAGCTGCCGCAGCGCCAATGCGATGGTAGCTGCCTCCGGGTGGCGAATAATGATGTGCCCACCCCTATGGGAGGCTTCCCTCGGCGTTCCCAGGCTGAATCCGTGAGGGGCCAGCCAGGCGTCCACCAACTGAATCATGAGTTCGGTGCCCAGTGCCGCTTTCTTCTCGATTTTCGCAATTCCCGCGCGCTGAATCATCTCGTAGCTCGCTTGGACACCCCGAATACCCACAATCGAGGGGCTTGCCACCTGGAACCCACGGATTCCGCGCGCTTTCTCGAACCATGGTCCCATCAGGAACTGGTCTTCCTGTGCGAACCAACCCTTAATGGGCACCTGGAGCTCTTGCTGCACCTCAGAACGGACAAACAACCAAGCTGGAGAGCCGGGCCCCGAGTTTCCATACTTATAGGTGCATCCCACGGCCAAGGTGATCATGTTGCCATCAAAATCGAGGTCGATGGCACCACCAGCGTGAGAACAGTCCCAGAGCATGTGGGCACCAACCGCGGTCACCGCCGCTTGAATCTCGGCTAGTTCAGAGCGTGCACCGGAGCGGTAGTTGATGGCCTGCAAAGTCACGAGGGCGACATCGTCACTGAGGTACGGAGCGAGCGCCTCGGCCGTGACACGCTCATTTTCAACGGATACCGAGACGGCTCCGGGCCCACCCTGACCGTCAGTATCCAGAGTGATGAGGGTCAAGCCTAGATCGGTGGCAATCCCCTCGAGAATGTAGCGGTCTGTTGGAAAGTTTGCCGAATCAATGATGACGATCTTTCGATCGGGTCTGGATCGAATCGCAGCGATAGCGAGCTGGTAGAAGTTCATCGACGTCGTGTCACACACGAGGGTCTGACCAGGTCCCGTGCCCAAGCTCGCTGATGCTAGGAGATCTCCCGCTACCTGAGCTTCATCAATCCAGTGCCCCCAGCCCTCGACGAGCTCGGTCCCCCACTCCTTCGTCACAAAGGAGGCAACAGAGTCCCTCGTCGCGAGAGGGAGCTTGCCTAAGGAATTTCCATCCAAATAACACTGATCAGGATCAGCGTGAAAGAACTCAGATCGAAAAGAGGCAAGAGGGTCACGGCTGTCGAGGAGCTCGGCCGTGGCGCGCTCCGTTGCCGCCCCCGGTAGTTCTACCGTCATGCCCCCAGCTTAGGGTTCAGATAGCGAGCGTCTATCCGAACTTTCCGGAAACATAATCTTCTGTGGCCTTGATAGCAGGATTTGAGAACATCTTTTCTGTGGTGTCATATTCGATGAGCTTCCCCGGCATTCCGGTTCCTGCGATGTTAAAGAATGCGGTCATGTCGCTTACCCGACTTGCCTGCTGCATATTGTGAGTCACGATCACAATCGTGTACTCGGACTTCAGCTCCTCGATGAGATCCTCGATTGCGAGAGTGGAGATGGGGTCCAGGGCCGAGCACGGTTCGTCCATCAGGATGACTTCTGGTTCAACAGCGATCGCACGGGCGATGCATAAGCGTTGCTGTTGTCCGCCCGAGATTCCGGACCCTGGCTTGTCCAGACGGTCCTTTACTTCCTCCCACAAATTAGCTCCTCGCAGAGACTTCTCAGTCAGATCATCAGCGTCCGACTTTGAAATTCTGCGATTGTTAAGCCTCACACCTGCAAGCACGTTGTCCCGGATTGACATGGTGGGAAAAGGGTTGGGACGCTGAAACACCATCCCGACCTGCCGTCGGACGAGAACAGGATCAACACCTGGTGCATACAGGTCATTTCCATCGACCAAAACCTCGCCCTCAACATACGCGCCAGGAATAACCTCATGCATCCGATTAAGTGTCCGGATGAGTGTTGACTTTCCACACCCAGATGGACCAATGAAGGCCGTCACGCTGCGAGGCGCGATATCCATAGAGACTCCCTCAACGGCACGAAACTTGCCGTAATAGACGTTGAGGTCCTTGATTTCAATCCGCATCGACATGACTGATTCCTTGTACTTTCCTATCGGGTCATCTTGGGGGCAAAAATCCGGGCAATTAGTCGCGCAGCTATGTTCAGCACCATCACGATGAGAATCAGAGTCAAGGCGCCAGCCCAGGCCCGATCCAAATACGCTTCGGGGTTAGACCCTTGGGCAACGTAGGAGTAATACACGAAGTTCGGCAAGCTCTGCATCCGGTCTTCAAACAAGTTGAAATTGAAATCATTGGAAAAACCTGCCGCAATGAGAAGAGGCGCCGTCTCACCGATCACGCGGGCAATAGCCAGCATGATTCCCGTTGTGATCCCTGCAATCGAAGTTGGCAAGACGACCTTCACTATGGTCAACCACTTGGGAACGCCCAGGGCATACGACGCCTCTCGCAGCTCATTGGGCACAAGCCTCAGCATTTCTTCACTCGACCTCACGACAATCGGAATCATGAGCACCGTGAGCGCCGCGGAACCAGAAATTCCAACTCTCGTCCCGGGGCCTAGAAGGATTTCAAAAAGGGAGTAGGCAAATAGTCCCGCCACGATTGACGGAATACCCGTCATCACGTCAACGAAAAAGGTTATCCACCTCGTCAGCCTCTTTCCGGCCCCGTATTCGACAATATAAATCGAAGTCATCAAGCCGATCGGAACAGAAATCGCACTCGCTGCCAAAGTCATGAGAAGTGTTCCCACCATGGCGTGAGCCGCACCACCACCTTCGCCAACCACATTGCGCATAGAAAGTGTGAAGAAATCGGCATCAAACCGAACCACACCGTTTGAGACCACGATAACGACGAGAGAAATCAAAGGGGTAAGAGCCGCAAGGAAAGCCGTGGTGACCAGGATGCCAGCCAATCGATCGACGGCTCGGCGTCGGCCCTCCACCCTCAGAGAAGCTAGAAATACGATGAGGGTAAATATTACGAGTGCAAGCAGAGCGACAAGGGCGACATTAATTTCATATTCTTTGTCCTCAGCAGGGCGCGCCACCGTAAAGAGCGACCAGGACAAGACCACAGACGACAACGCCACCAAGCTCATGAAATACGACGGCAGCCTTACACCCGCGAAGGTGTTGGAAGGCCGAACAGGATAAACGCTCGTCATTAGTTCGCTCCCGAGAAGTCAGCTCTGCGATTGACGATCCACCGAGCAATCGAGTTAACGACGAGAGTGATGGCAAAAAGTATGAGGCCCGAGGCAATAAGTGCATTGACGTTAAGCCCGTATGCTTCCGGGAAACTGAGGGCCACGTTGGCGGCGATAGTGGACGGATTCACGGAGCTAATCAGGTTGACAGTAATCACTCCGGTGGCCGAGAGAACCATAGCGACGGCAAGAGTTTCACCGAGCGCCCGACCCAATCCCAACATTGCGGCAGAGATGATCCCACCCCTTCCCACCGGGAGCACCACCGTGCGAATCATTTCCCACCGAGTAGAGCCAAGTGCCAGGGATGCTTCTTCATAGAGAACCGGGGTTTGAAGGAAAACCTCGCGAGAGACCGCGGTGATGATTGGCAGAACCATGACTCCAAGCACAATGGCGGCGGTCAATATGGTTCTGCCTGTTCCTGAAGCTGGACCCGCAAAAAAAGGAATGAAACTGAGGTTTTCAGCGAGCCACGTATAGGAAGGTTGAAGCGCGGGAGCGAGAACTGCCGCTCCCCAAAGCCCGTAGACGACCGACGGAACAGCGGCAAGGAGATCGACCAGGTACCCCAGCGTTGCCGCGATCCGACGCGGTGCGTAATGAGAAATAAAGAGCGCGATTCCAATCGCAAGGGGGAAGGACATCACTAATGCGAGAGCAGCCGCCCAGAGCGTTCCGTACACCAGAGGAAATACCCATTGCCAAAAGTTGTCACCGTCAAAGATTCCAATCTCCGCTGGATCAGCCACTAGGGCTGGGAAGCCTTCGACAAGAAGAAATGCAGATACTGCGGCGAGAATCACGAGGATAAAGGTTCCCGCACTCTTCGCGGACCCAGAAAAAATTCTGTCTCCAGGTCGTTCCGACGTCTTGCCCCCGGCTGTCCGAGCGAGCGCTCTCTCAGCTGGTTCTTCTGGCATGGGGTCCCACCTGCAGTTACGAGTAAATAACGGTAGAGGTCAAAAAGCGTGGCAACTAGTTCGAGTGTAGAGGGTGGTGGCCCACGACAAAATGCCGTGAACCCCCACCCTCAATCCCGCTCTCTTACTGGAGGGTGGTCAGGATTGCCTCAGCCTTTGCACGCGTATCCGCAGACACGGGAGCGTTTCCAGCATTCGCCTGAGAGGCAAGCTGACCGTCTTCACTCATCACGTATGAAACGTAGCCTTTGACCAGGTCAACAATGCTGTCATCCTGGTAGTCGTTGCAACCAATGAGGTAGCTTACGAGCACAATCGGGTAGGTACCGGTTGACTCCGTTGCACGGTCAAGCTCAATCGCGAGGTCATTCTCTCCTCGCTCACCCGGGTTCGCTTGAGGAGATTCGTCAACAATCTTGGCCGCAGCTTCGGGACTGTAGGGGACATAGTCAGCCCCAACTTTGACCGAGACGATCCCAAGGCTCCCCGCGCGCGACGCGTCAGCATAGCCAATGGTTCCCGTTCCATTGGTTACGGCATCGACCACACCCGATGTCTGGGGTGCTCCCTCTCCGCCCCACTCTTCGGGCCAAGACTCAAAGGATCCTGCGTTCTGGCCGCCAACCAACCAGTACTCCGGGGAGGCCTTTGACATATAGTCAGTGAAGTTGGCCGTAGTTCCAGAGTCGTCCGAACGATGGACGGCCGTTATCGCCAAATCTGGCAAGTCAACGCCAGCGTTCTGGGATGCAATGGCGGGGTCACTCCAGCTGGTGACGTCTCCAGTGAAGATTCGAGCCAAAGTGTCAGCGTCGAGATTTAGAGAGGCGATTCCCTCGAGATTAAAAATCACCGCGATAGGGGATATGTAAGCGGGAATTTGCCAGATTCCGGCGTCAACGACACAGGAACCAAAGTTGCCCTCAGCAATCTCTTCAACCTTGAAAGCGCGGTCTGAACCGGCAAAAGAGGACGCCCCGCTCTGGAAAGTCTCACGCCCACCGCCAGAACCAATGGGGTCGTAGGTTACGGTGACATCCGGGTTTGCGGTCTGAAAACCTGCAACCCAGGCTTCCTGAGCGGCCCCTTGAGACGATGCTCCTGCCCCAATCAGAGTCCCGCTGATTGTTGACCCCGATGCGCCCTCGCTGCTGTTGGAGTCAGAATTGCCGGCGCAGGCAGAGAGAGCAAACGTTGCCGATACAACAAGAGTGAGGCCCACGAAGCCTCTGTTTCGTCTGGTCATTGTCTAATTACCCGTCCTTGTTAGAGGAAATGTGATGTGACACTTCAGTGCCTCGATGAATCTCCCGTGTCGAGGTAACCCCCTCGGTGGTTTTCGGTAAATATTAGGTGAACAAATTTCCCGCTCCACTTGTGCCAAAGTGTTGGGATGTCCATTGCACCTCAGGTTGTGACTCTTACTCCAGCTCCAGCGATCGATCGCACCTATCTCGTGGATTCCCTACAGCTGGGCGAAGTACACCGTGCGCACGAGTCATATGCCGAGCTGGCCGGGAAAGGTGTGAATGTCTCCTCAGGTCTAGTTTTGGCTGGAATCCAGTCGCTCGCCGTCCTTCCACTCTCGGGGGAGGAGACAGCCAGCGCGAATCCAGAAATCATTCACTCCCACAACGTAACCCACCCCCTGCGGGTCAACATCACGGTGCTCGATGACAATGGGCTAACTACCAAGATCAATGAGAAGGCCCCAGCCTTGACCACTGCCGACTGGGCCGGGCTCGTGGACACTACTCTGTCTCTGGCCCGGGAGCATGGTTCACTGTGGATCCTGTTAGCAGGAACAATTCCTCTCAGCACAGAGGGCAGCGCACTCGATCTTCAAAGGCTGTTCGAGTTCGCCCACGACGAGGGAATTCATATAGGTCTGGATACCTCAGGAGCTCCGCTGATGGAACTCGCCCGTTCGGGACTCCCCGACTTCATCAAACCCAACGCGCCAGAGCTCGCGGAGTGTGTGGGCAGACCTCTTCTCACGCTTGGTGATGTTGTCGAGGCGGCTCAGGAAGTCCATGGGTGGGGAGTCACCCACGTGCTGGTATCGCTCGGGCCAGACGGAATGGTGGGGGTTTCTTCCTCTGGTGCCGTCCACGCGTCCACGGGACCTGTGACGGTGCGAAACACCATTGGCGCAGGTGACGCAAGCGTCGCAGGTTTCCTATCGCACATCATCAATTACCCCGATCAGTTCGCCGAGTCAGTTGCCACGGGAGTGGCGTGGGGGGCTCTCAAAGTTCAGGAAGTGAGCTCCCAGCTTCACAGCCTTGAGGGACTGCCGCCGGTAAGTCTGACCGTCTCTCCTGACCTCGCCAAGACTTTGGCGGAACCGGGACTTTTCTAACCTTCACCGCCATATTTATGGTTTTTTGTGGTTTTGGGTGTTGTTATGTGTGGTTTTGTGTTATTTTTCTGTCAGGTAATTCATAGAATCCTGAAGGACAACGACGATGTTGGCAGAAGAACGACGACTTTTGATCGTCGACTGGACGCGTAATGAGGGACGTCTCAACGCTGCCGAAGCTGCCGCAAAACTCAACGTCGCCACGGAGACAGTTCGTCGAGATTTAGACGTCCTCCAGCGCCGAGGTGCGCTTCGCAAGGTTCACGGCGGAGCGATTGCCATGGAACGCTTCGCTCACGAGTACACGATCCCGGAACGTCAGAACCTCAATCCCGATGCAAAGAAGCGCATCGCCGAGACCGCATCGGAATACATTCCCGACGAAGGCTGCATCTTTGTGGATGGCGGAACGACGACCGAGTTCCTTGCTCCCGCTCTTCGCAACCGCCCAGACTTGCTGGTTGTCACCAACAGCGTCACCCTCGCCTCACGGATTGCCGACAGCTCCACAAAGACTTACATGCTCTCAGGCCGCGTCCGCCCGACCACGCTCAGTTCGGTGGGTGCACGAACAGTGGAGGACTTGAGTCAGCTCAACGCGGTCGTTGCCTTCGTGGGCGCAAACGGAATCTCAAAGGATCTCCGTATTACGGCTTTTGATACGGATGAGGCCATCGTCAAGAAGGTCTTCATCTCCCATTCGGCTGAAACCATTCTCCTCGCTGATAACAGCAAGTTTGGGTCTACCTACCCCTCGACGTTCGGGGAACCATCAGATTTCGACCGACTCGTCACGGACCTGGGCACTGACTCCTCATTTATTGAGGGGTTCACCCAGCGTGGCGTCGAAGTGGTGGTCGCATGACCCACCGCGAATTAGGTTTCGTCTCCAGCCTTGGGGACGGAAGCGCACGAGAAGCCAGAGAGGGGTGCTTATTCTCCCTGAGCTCCCCACTC
>CAZPBS010000014.1:14557-29741 GCA_964584925.1 uncultured Microbacteriaceae bacterium | reverse complement strand
CACGGGATCCTCCGCCAGTTCGATATCTGTGGGCCAAGGAATCGAGAGGTCAAGCTCCAGCAAGTAGGCCAAGGTGTCGCGGACAACCTTCTCCGCCGATTCCAGAGCGGAAGGCTCGACCTCATCGCTCGGGAATTCTTCAAGGAACTCGACCTCGGCTTGCGGATAGGGGTCTTCGTCCAACCACGACAGCACTCGAAAACGACGGTCGCCTTTGGCAACCACCTGCAAAGGCCCCTCCGGCGCTTCTATTTGCAACACCCGAGCGGTGGTTCCGAGGTCGAATCTCTGGTCCCCTCCCCCGACTTCTGATCCACGCTCGATGAGGACAACACCGAAGACAGGCTCTTCGGCGTCCAGAATCGCGCCCATCATCTTGAGATAGCGCTCTTCAAACACCTGGAGAGCCAAAGGCATGGCCGGGAACAGCACAGAGCCCAAAGGGAACATGGGAATCACCGGCATACCTAGAGCGAACCACTCCTGGTCACCCAGACCAAATCAGGCAGAGATATTCCCAGCGAACACTAGGAACTGAAACGGAACTCGACCACGTCGCCATCTTTCATGACGTAGTCCTTACCCTCGATGCGGGCTTTGCCCGCAGCGCGGGCCTCCTGAAGGGAGCCGGTGGAAACGAGGTCGTCGAAAGACGTCACTTCAGCCTTGATGAACCCTTTTTCAAAGTCAGTGTGGATAACACCAGCTGCTTGCGGTGCCTTCCAGCCGCGTCGGATAGTCCAGGCCCTGGCCTCTTTGGGGCCAGCCGTCAAATAGGTCTGAAGCCCCAGAGTGTCAAAGCCGATTCGGGCTAGTTGATCGAGCCCGCTCTCCTCTTGACCGAGCGATTGCAGCAACTCCGTTGCTTCGGCCTTATCCAAGTCGATCAGTTCGCTCTCCACCTTGGCGTCCAAGAACACTGCTTTAGCGGGAGCGACCAAACCGGCGAGCTCTGCCTGCTTGGCAGGATCCGCAAGGGTTGCCTCATCCACATTGAAGACATAGAGGAAGGGTTTTGCGGTTAGCAACCCGAGCTCCGCAATCTCGGTAGCATCAAACTGGGCCTGGAACAGAGTCTTCCCGGTGTCAAGGATGGCTTTAGCCTCCTCGGCAGCGGCGAGAACGTTGGGTTCCAGCTTCTTACCCTTGACCTCTTTCTCGTAGCGAGTAATCGCTTTTTCAAGGGTTTGTAAGTCCGCAAGGATCAGCTCGGTGTTGATGGTCTCCATGTCGGCCTTTGGGTCGACCTGGCCATCAACGTGGACCACATCGGGGTCGGAGAACACCCGGACTACTTGAGCAATGGCATCGGCTTCTCGAATGTTGGAGAGGAACTGGTTTCCCAAGCCCTCACCCTCACTGGCGCCCTTGACGATGCCTGCAATATCCACGAACGACACCGTGGCTGGGAGGATGCGCTCGCTGCTGAAGATCTCGGCCAAGGTGTCCAGGCGGTCATCGGGAAGATTCACCACTCCAACGTTGGGCTCGATGGTGGCGAAGGGGTAGTTCGCTGCCAGAACACTGTTTTTGGTCAGAGCATTGAAGAGGGTGGATTTACCGACATTGGGTAAACCGACGATTCCGATTGTGAGAGCCACGGCTAGGAAGCCTACTGCAGTGGAGGAGCGCGGAGTCCGAGGTGGGGAATCTGTGAAACGTCAGGGGTGGCTGGCAGACTGTGGACATGAATGAATCGGTGTGGTTAGTCGCGATAGCTCTCGTCATGGCAGCAGCCTTGGGGTTTATTGCCGGGTGGGTGGTCAAATCTCGAAAGGCCACCACGGGCGAAGACCACACAGCGCTCCAAGCTCAGCTGGACATGGCTCAGCGTCAATATGAGGACCTTCGCACCAAACAAGAAGCCGAGAACAAGATCTTGCAAGCCCTGGCACCTGTATCAGAGCGCCTCACGGATATGCAGCGAACCGTTTCTGAGCTCGAGAAGCAACGTAATGAACAGCACGGCCAAATCAGCCAACAACTTCGTGCAGCGCTCGAGAGCGATGAGCTTCTCCGCGGCACCGCAGAGCAACTCGCCTCAGCCCTTCGATCAAACAGCGTTCGAGGCGTCTGGGGTGAGGTCCAGTTGCGCCGAGTGGTGGAAGCAGCAGGGCTGATTGAGCGAGTCGACTTTGACGTGCAATCCCAGATCTCCTCCGATGCCGGTATCGGTAAGCCCGACATGGTGATTCACCTGCCTGGCGGCAAGAACATTGCGGTGGATGCCAAGGTCCCCTTCACTGCTTACCTCGAAGCCAGCAAGATTCCCTTCACTGCGACCGGGGAGGAAGCAGCCAGGCGTGAGTCACTGCTGAAACAGCACGTGACCGCGGTTCGCTCCCACATCGACGCTCTGGGCAAGAAGTCATACTGGGATGGTCTTGCCGCCTCCCCCGAGCTTGTCATCTGCTTTATCCCGAGTGAAGCCTTGATCTCCACCGCCATAGAGGCTGACCCAGCCCTGATGGACTATGCGTTTAGCAAGAAGGTCGCTCTGGCTTCACCTGTGACGCTCTGGTCAGTGCTGAAGACTGTGGCGTTCTCATGGCAGCAGGATGTTCTCACCGAGGACGCCGCCAAGCTCTTCGATGTCGGCAAGGAGTTGTTAGGCCGACTGGGAGCCATGGCCAAACACATCGACACGCTCGGTCGCTCGATTACCAGCACCGTCAAGGGCTATAACGCGTTTGTGGGATCACTCGAAAGCCGAGTGTTCCCGAGTGCTCGAAAGCTCACAGAGCTTGGCAATGCTGCAGACTTCCCAGATGAACTTGAGGGAATTGAGTCCATGCCTAGGGAACTCAGCGCACCAGAACTCACTGAAAAAGCTGAGCTCGAAGACAAAAAGAAGGCCTAGTCGTCGAGCCACTTACTGGCTTGATGATCTGCTGACACCCGACGAAGTGTTCCTGAGCGGGCTCGCAAGACAATGCTCTCGGTGCTGATCAGGGGACCGTTCCTGCGCACACCGCGCACCAGTTCCCCATCAGTCACACCAGTGGCGACAAAGAAGGTGTTGTCGCTGGAGACTAGGTCATCTAAGCCGTAGACGTGGTCAAACTTCAGGCCCGCCTCAATGCCCAGTTGCTTCTCGTCATCATCCGTGGGGTGTAAAACGCCCTGCATAAAGCCACCGAGTGCCTTAATGGCACAAGCAGTGGCGACGCCCTCGGGGCTTCCCCCAATCCCCACACACATATCAATGCGGGTGTCATGGCGAGCAGCATTAATACCGCTCGCCACATCACCATCGAGGATCAACCGGGTTCCAGCTCCCACCTCCCGAATTTCACGAATGAGGTCCTCGTGCCGGGGACGATCCAACACGGCAATCCGCATCTCCTCGACGGGCTTGCCCTTGGCTTTAGCCAAAGCTCGGATGTTCTCCCCGATCGGTTTCTGGATGTCGACAACACCAATGCCCTCATGGGACGTCACGATCTTCCGCATATAGAAAACGCTGGACGCATCGAGCATGGAGCCACGATCTGCTACTGCAATCATCGAAATGGCGTGGGAGCGTCCCGCAGCTGTGAGGGAGGTCCCATCGATCGGATCCACCGCAATGTCGCACTTCGGTCCGTTCCCTGTGCCAACCTCTTCACCGTTGAAGAGCATCGGGGCATCATCTTTCTCGCCCTCGCCAATGACGACCAGGCCCTGGAAGTTCACGGTGGAGAGGAATTTCCGCATGGCGTCCACGGCTGCTTGGTCGGCTGCGTTCTTGTCTCCTCGCCCAATAAACGGTGTTGCCCGGATGGCCGCGGCCTCTGTGGCACGCACCAACTCCATGGCCAGGTTGCGGTCCGGATGGACGAATAGTTCTGCCGCTTCGGCACCGGACATTGCGAGTCCTCCGGAAGATGGAGCGGTCATTGTCTGGCTCCAGCCTAGTCCCCGGGAAGGCAACATCAGCGAGATAGGCTGGTATCCGTCCTGTCCCCCATCCTGGAGACCCTCATGCCTGTTGCCACGCCCGAAGAATATGCCGCGATGCTCGATGGAGCTAAGACCCGAGGTTTTGCTTTCCCCGCTATCAACGTCTCGAACTCCTCCACCATCAACGCCGTACTCCAGGGCCTCAGCGAGGCAGAGTCTGATGGCATCATCCAGGTCTCCACCGGTGGTGCTGACTTCTTCGCCGGCCAAAGCGTGAAAGCACGCGCCTCCGGCGCTCTCGCTTTTGCCGCTTTCGCAACCGAGGTGGCTAAGAACTACCCGGTGAAGGTGGCACTCCACACTGATCACTGCCCGAAAGACGCACTCGATGGCTTCGTGATGCCCCTGATTGCGGCGAGTGAGGAAGCCGTGAAGGCTGGCGGCAACCCGATTTTCCAGAGCCACATGTGGGATGGCTCTGCAGTGCCCTTAGCTGAGAACCTCGAGATTGCGAAAGACCTTCTCCCCCGCATGAACGCCATCCACTCCATCTTGGAGGTAGAGATTGGTGTTGTCGGTGGCGAAGAAGACGGTGTCAGCCACGACATCAACGACAGTCTCTACACGACTCTCGACGACGCTATTGCCACCGTGGAGGCACTGGGCCTGGGCGAACAGGGTCGCTACATGGCAGCCCTGACGTTTGGAAACGTCCACGGTGTCTATAAGCCGGGCAACGTGAAACTGCGCCCTGAACTGCTGGCAGAAATCCAAGCTGGGCTCCAGGCGAAGTATGGAACAGCCGAAAAGCCCATGGATCTGGTGTTCCACGGTGGATCTGGCAGTACCGACGAGGAAATCGCCGAAGCTGTGCGTAATGGTGTCATCAAGATGAACATTGACACGGACACCCAGTACGCCTACACCCGCTCTGTTGCTGGCCACATGATGGCCAACTACGACGGGGTGCTGCGTATTGATGGCGAAGTGGGTAATAAGAAGCTCTATGACCCGAGAGCCTGGGGTAAAGCAGCGGAAACCCACATGGCAGCCCGCGTGGTGGAAGCTACCAAGCAGTTGGGTTCGGCCGGCAACAAGCTCTAGGAGCGGTTGCGGCCGCCGAGGGTCGTGCGATCCACATTGCCCGAGGCGTCCTTGCGGAGCTCCTTGGGCAGCGAAAACTGCAGGTCCTCTTCGGCAGTGCGAACTTCTTCGACCTCAGTGAAACCGGCATCTGCCAGATCTGCCAGGGTGTGGTCCACAAGGATCTCGGGGACAGAAGCGCCGGAGGTCACCCCGATGGTCTCGACACCCTCCAGCCATTCCTGCTTAATTTCGCTGGCATAGTCAACCCGGTAGGAGGCTTTTGCTCCGTATTCCAGGGCAACCTCGACCAGGCGAACACTGTTGGAGGAGTTCGGGGATCCCACCACGATGACCAGGTCGCACTCGGGAGCAATCTTCTTGATGGCGACCTGACGGTTCTGAGTCGCGTAACAAATGTCATCGCTCGGAGGATCTTGTAAGTGTGGGAAACGAGCACGCAGGCGACGAACAGTCTCCATGGTCTCGTCAACACTCAACGTGGTCTGGGACAACCAAATCAAGTTCTCGGTGTCGGGGATCTGAATTCGGTCCGCCTCATCCGGGTCATTGACCAACGTAGTGTGCTCGGGGGCGTGGCCCATGGTGCCCTCGACCTCTTCGTGTCCTTCATGACCAATAAGGAGGATGTGGTAATCCTGACCGGAGAAGCGCACCGCTTCGCGGTGCACCTTCGTCACCAGAGGGCACGTGGCATCGATGGCGTTGAGGGAGCGGTCCTCTGCCTCTTGAACGACCATGGGTGACACCCCGTGGGCAGAGAAGACAATATTGGAGCCCTCGGGAACCTCGGCCACCTCATCAACAAAGATGACACCCTGAGATTCGAGCTCCCGCACCACGTGAATGTTGTGAACAATCTGTTTCCGAACATAGACCGGAGCGCCATAGCGCTCCAGGGCCTTCTCCACCGCAATCACGGCACGATCCACACCCGCGCAATACCCGCGAGGGGCTGCCAGAAGAACGCGTCGGTGACCAGTCACCGAGGTGGGTTGGAGCTTGTCTCTTCGCTCTGGGATGAGGGGGGCTTCCAGGGTTGCCACACCGCCATTGCTAATAGTCACGGAGCCAGTGTAGAGGGCGCTACCGGGAAGCGGGCTGAGTGTCTTAGCCTGGAACGTGATGTCCGCAACCTCGAATGACTCCTCCCCGGAAGCTCCCTGGTCAATCCAGAAGCTTTCCGAATTGATGGGTGGATATATCGAGCGTCTTGGGCCCGTGTGGGTGGAGGCAGAGATAACCCAGTGGGGACAATCTGCCGGCAACATTTACGGAAAACTCTCCGATATTGAAGCCGACGCCCAGGTCTCCATCACCATTTGGCGCCGCACCCAAGAGAACATCCCTCAAGGCTTGAACCAGGGCGATCGGGTCATCGCCCAGATAAAGCCCAGTTGGTGGGTTAAAGGCGGAACACTCAGCATGAATGTGCTGGAGATGCGTCACACCGGCATCGGCGAGATTCTGGAGAAGCTCGCGAAGCTCAGAGCCCAGCTCGCCGAAGAGGGCCTGTTCGACCTTGAGCGGAAAAAGGCACTGCCGTTCCTCCCGGGTGTCATTGGTCTTGTCACCGGGAAAGACTCGGATGCGGAAAAAGATGTCCTCACCAACGCGCGGCTTCGCTGGCCCGAAGTGGAGTTCGTGGTCGAGCACGCTGCGGTTCAAGGCGACCGCTCCGTCACTGAAGTAATGGCAGCGCTGGAAAAACTGGAGAACAATCCTGACGTTGAGGTGATCATCGTGGCACGCGGTGGTGGAGACTTTATGAATCTCCTTCCGTTCAGTGACGAGCGGCTCGTCCGCCTTGTTGCCACCCTGACCAAACCCCTGGTGAGCGCTATCGGTCACGAGGCTGATCGACCGATCCTCGATGAGGTCGCAGACCTTCGAGCCTCGACTCCTACCGATGCGGCCAAGCGTGTGGTTCCCGACGTCCAGGCCGAAAAGCAGCTGATTGAAGAAGCCAGGCACCGCCTCGACACAAAACTCTCCGCGCTGATTCAATACGAAATCGAACGGCTGGATTCTTTTCGCACTAGACCAGCCCTTGCCGACCCCGACACTCTTATCGATCGGAAGTCTGAAGAGCTCCTCCAAATAGTCGCGCGGGGGGCTGACGTCTCCTCCTTGGTCATCGAGCGCCATCAGGCTCAGTTGGCTCAGTTGAGTGGGTCGTTGCGCGGGCTATCGCCCCAGAACACCCTCGATCGCGGCTACGCGATCGTGCGGGACAAAGACGGTCACGTCATCTCCCGTGCAGACCAAGTCACCTCGGGAGACGCCCTGCGCGTCCGGGTGAGTGAGGGTGAGATCGACACTCATGTTGATTAGGGCCCGCCCTTTAGACTGGAAGAGATGAGCGAGACAAAAACACCGGATGACATCCAGGCCATGTCCTATGAGCAGGCTCGGGATGAGCTTGTCGCGGTCGTCGGAAAACTCGAACAGGGCGGCACAACCCTGGAGGAATCGATCGCTTTGTGGGAGCGAGGAGAAGCTCTTGCGGCCCGCTGTGAGGAATGGCTGGTGGGAGCGAGAGCACGCCTGGACGCGGCCAAGAAAGCCCGCGAAGAGTCCTAATGGCCCGAACCATCATCACCTCGGGGCCGGAAGACCCGGAGGCCAAAGCCGCTCGGGTCGCCAAAGCTCGCGCTGAGCGCAAAGCCCGACAAAACATGCGCAACCTCGTGTGGTCGATGTTGGCGTCCCTGGGGGTCGTGGCGCTGCTGGTAATCGTGGTGGTGCGCCCGGATACAGACCTGGTGCAACAAATTGACTGGCGAAAAGTTGCGGAGCAAAGTGCAGACCAGCTCCCGGGTGAGCCTGTCATCCCGATGCTCTCTGATCTCTGGACATCCAACCGGGCCGAGGTGACCTCAGAACCAGGTTCGGATGTCACATGGTCGATTGGTTTGCTGGGACCAGAGGACACGTACGTCTTTGTCGACCAGGGCTTCGGTGCTAACGAAGCATGGGTGGCACTTCGAGTGGAACAATCGGCCAGCACCGGCGAGGTCCTTTTGGGGTACGGACCGAACCAGGTCGAGTGGGTGGAGTATGACCGACGAGATGTTGATCCCGGTGGCAACAACGCCTACGTCGTGGTGCTGGAACATGACGACAGCATTGTGGTTGTCGGAGGAACAAACGCCAAAGGCGTGAACGAGGTCGCGAACGAAGTGTCGTGGCGCCTGACAGAGGACAGCTTTCGGTGACCGCGCCAACACTCACCCCCTCTGAAGCGTGGCGACGGATGAAAGCCGGCAACGACAGATTTATTGAGGGTGTTCAGCGCCATCCGCGCCAAGATGCTGAGCGCCGGAGTGAGATTGAGAGCTCTCAGTCCCCCCAAGCAGCAGTCTTTGGCTGCGCTGATTCACGCATTGCGGCGGAGATCATCTTCGACAAGGGCCTCGGTGACCTCTTTGTGGTCCGTAACGCCGGGCAGGTGATTTCCTCGTCGGTGATTGGTTCCCTGGAGTATGCCGTCGAGATTGTGGGGGTTCCCTTGATTGTGGTGCTCTCCCACGACAACTGTGGAGCGGTATCCGCAGCTCTGGAGCAAGATAATCCGGAGTCCACACCCTTACCGTCACATATTGCCGACATCACCAATGCGATTGCTCCTGCGGTCACACGAGTCCGCTTATCCCGGGGCCTCAAACCCGGTGAACTGAAAGATCCCGAAGCCGTGGGACGGGAGCACATGCAAGACACGGTGTCAGTGCTCTTGGCCTCGAGCGAGATCATCAGTGACGCGGTGGCACTGGGTAAGCTTGCGGTGGTGGGAGCACAGTACATCCTGGCGGAGGGGCGCGTTTCGCCGTCAGTGGTCATTGGCGCATTGGACGAGTAGAAAGATCAAGGATTGACCTCATGAGTGAGTCGACTGAGTTCCGTATCGAGCACGACACCATGGGTGAGGTCAAGGTCCCCGTCAATGCGCTCTACCGGGCGCAAACTCAACGCGCTGTGGAAAACTTTCCGATCTCAGGCCGAGGTCTCGAGCCCGCACAGATTGTGGCTCTCGCTCACATCAAACGCGCGGCGGCAATCGTAAACAAGGAGCTTGGCATCGTCGATGCTGTCATCGCCGATGCGATCGTGGCGGCGGCGCAGCAGATTATCGGTGGGGCTCATCACGACCACTTCCCAGTCGACACCTACCAAACAGGGTCCGGCACCTCCTCGAACATGAACATGAACGAGGTGCTGGCGACACTTGCCACCACCCACGGGGGCGTGGACGTTCACCCAAACGACCACGTGAATGCCTCGCAATCCTCCAATGACGTGTTCCCGACCTCCGTGCATGTGGCGGTGACAGAAGCTTTGCTGAACTCCCTCATCCCAGCGCTTGACTACCTCGCGAGTGCCCTAGAGGACAAGGCGACACTGTGGAAGGCGATGGTGAAAGCCGGTCGCACCCACCTCATGGATGCCACCCCCGTCACTCTGGGGCAAGAGTTCGCGGGTTATGCCCGGCAGATTCGCTTGGGCATTGAGCGCATCCAGAGCGCTATCCCTCGAGTGGCAGAAGTCCCCCTGGGTGGGACTGCGACCGGGACCGGCATCAACACCCCATTGGGCTTCTCCGAGAAAGTCATCGCCGAGCTCGCGAAGGCGACCTCACTCCCCATCACCGAAGCAAAAGACCACTTCGAAGCTCAAGGGGCCAGAGACGGTCTTGTGGAGGCATCGGGTGCTCTTCGTATCATCGCGGTGTCCCTGACCAAGATTTGCAATGACATCCGCTGGATGGGCTCAGGCCCCAACACGGGTCTTGGTGAGCTTCACATCCCCGACTTGCAGCCGGGAAGCTCCATCATGCCCGGCAAGGTGAACCCTGTTGTTCCCGAAGCAGTGTTGATGGTCTGCGCACGGGTAATCGGTAATGACCAGACCGTGGCATGGGCCGGAGCGTCAGGAAACTTTGAACTCAATGTGGCGATCCCGGTCATGGGAACCTCGGTGCTCGAGTCCATTCGCCTCCTGGCGAATTCCACCCGCGTGCTGGCCGACAAGACCGTCGTGGGCCTGGAGGCCAACGAGGAGCGCGCTCGCGCGCTCGCGGAGTCTTCGCCCTCGATCGTGACACCGCTTAATCGCGTGATCGGCTATGAAGCAGCGGCCAAAGTGGCCAAATACTCTGTCGAGCACAAGAAGACAGTCCGAGAATCGGTCATCGAGATGGGTTTTGTGGAGCGTGGTGAGATCACCGAGGCAGAGCTTGATTTGGCACTCGATGTGCTGAAAATGACAGCACCAGGTCTCTGACCACCCGAGTATCAGGCGACCTGGTTACCCTCTTCCAGCAGATCGGTCACGAGAGCAGCGATAGCGCTGCGCTCTGAGCGCATCAGGGTGAGGTGCGCAAACAAGGACTGACCCTTGAGTGCTTCGATAACGCTGGCGACACCGTCGTGGCGTCCCACTCGAAGGTTGTCGCGCTGAGCAACATCGTGGGTCAGCACAACGCGAGAGTTCTGACCAATGCGGGAGAGCATGGTGAGCAATACGTTGCGCTCCAAAGACTGCGCCTCGTCCACGATGACGAAGGCATCGTGGAGGGAGCGCCCTCGGATGTGGGTGAGGGGGAGAACTTCGAGGAGGCCTCGGTCCATGATTTCTTCCACCACGTTGTGGGAGACGACGGAGCTCAGAGTGTCGAAAGTGGCCTCAGCCCAGGGGTTCATCTTCTCGGTGGCGTCGCCGGGCAGATATCCGAGGTCCTGGCCACCCACAGCGTAGAGCGGACGGAACACCATGATCTTGCGATGTAGCTGGCGCTCCAGCACTGCTTCGAGGCCAGCACAGAGAGCCAATGCTGACTTACCCGTACCTGCACGCCCACCCAGCGACACAATTCCCACAGTCGGGTCGAGGAGCACGTCGATGGCGAGGCGCTGCTCGGCAGATCGACCGCTCAAGCCAAACAGGTCGCGATCGCCCCGAACAAGAGAAATAACACCCGGTGAGGTGACACGTCCCAGTGCTGAACCACGCTCTGAGGAAATCACGAGCGAGGTGTTGACGGGCATGTCTTTGACTGTCTTGGATTTGATGGTCTCGCCGTCATAGAGCTCTGCCATCTCCTCAGCACCCATCGCAACCTCGGCAATACCCGTCCACCCAGACTCCGGCGCGAGCTCTGCCCGGTATTCCTCGGCAGCAAGACCCACAGACGCTGCTTTCACGCGCATGGGAAGGTCCTTAGAGACCACGGTGACCTCAAGGCCCTCGTTCGCGAGGTTCAAAGCAACCGAGAGAATCCTGGAGTCGTTATCCCCCAGTTGGAGACCACTGGGGAGAACGGACTGGTTGGAGTGGTTCAGCTCCACCCGCAAAGAGCCACCTTCGCCCACGGCAATCGGGAAGTCCAAACGCTCGTGCTTCGAGCGAAGCTCGTCCAGATTTCGCAAGGCTTGCCTCGCGAAGTAGCCAATCTCGGGGTCGTGACGCTTCTTCTCGAGCTCCGAAATAACGACCACCGGCAAGACCACCTGGTGTTCCGCGAAGCGGAATATTGCTCGTGGATCTGAGAGCAACACCGAGGTGTCGAGGACGTAAGTCCGCTCCCCCGTCTTCTTTTTCTTGCTTGTGGATTTTGACGTTGTGGGGGTAGCGGATTTTTCCACGAAGGCTCCTTAGCCAAGTTGAGAACCGATGACTCGAAAATACGCGAGCACCTTCGCAACCTGAGTCAATGACACGCCTTCAACTGGTGGACGAAGGTTAACTTTCTGACACAACTACTGCCCGTATCGGCGAACCCTGGTGCCAAAGTCTCGAAGGGCACGGAGGAAGTCAATCTCACGAAGGTCAGGGCCGAGCGCTTCGACGAAGTAGAACTCGGAGTGGGCACTTTGCCAGAGCATGAAATCGCTAAGCCTTTGTTCCCCGGATGTCCTGATGACCAGGTCAGGGTCAGGTTGACCCTGGGTGTAGAGGTGACCGGCTATAGCTTGGACACTGATCGAACCAGAGAGGTTGTCGAGAGTCCCCCCTGACGCCTTGTGCTCTTCTACCAGCCTGGCAACAGCTTGGGTGATTTCTTCTCGACCCCCATAGCCGACCGCCAGGTTGATGTGGAGTCCTGAATTACGAGACGTGCGCTCTGTGGCTCCCGAGAGGGTGTCTTGGAGGTGGGGAGGGAGGGCTTCTCTATTTCCCACGTGCTTCACACGCCAGTTGGAGAACCTCGAGAGCTGGTCAGCAAGGTTTTCAATGATGAGGGCTAGGTCATCGAGCTCTGCTGGGTCCCTGGCGCCCAAGTTGTCGGAGGACAGCAAGTACAGGGTCACGACCTCCACACCCTGCTCTTCACACCATGTCAGGAACTCCTGAATCTTGTCGGCTCCAGCGCGGTGGCCGTGAGCGCTGGATTCCAGGGCCCGCAGTTTTGCCCACCGCCGGTTGCCATCGAGGATCATGGCGACGTGTTGGGGCTTAGTGAGGCCCTCAATTTCTCTGAGGATGCGACGACGGTAGAGGCGATAGAGAAGACCCTCACCAAGGAGATACCGAAGCCACTTCACAGAACTAAGCTAGTCCTTTCTTCACGGCTTGGTTACTGGCTACAACAGCTCACGGTTTTCTTAGCGTCGGCGCATACAGTGAGGGCATGAGTAGTGCCGAGGAAAAGTCGCTCGATAATGGCGCAACCAGCGATGGGCTGCACCTCCCGCTGCTCGAAGAATCACTCGCGTATGAGAAGGCTGATCCGAAGCCCTCCTGGCGAGGCTGGATTCATCTGGGAACTCTCCCGCTGGCGATAGCCGCGGGAATCGTCTTGATAGTTCTTGCCGATGGTCTAGGGGCAACTGTCACCAGCACCATCTTCGCGGTCTCGTCGTGGTTACTCTTCGGGATTTCTGGCACGTACCACCGCTTCAACTGGGGACCCACTGCAAAAGTGGTCCTGAAGCGCCTCGATCACGCCAACATCTTCCTCTTGATTGCCGGTACGTACACGCCCATTGCCTGGTTGGCACTCCCCCAGGACAAAGCCATCTTTTTGCTGAGCCTCATCTGGTCAGGTGCTCTGTTGGGGATTGGTTTTCGAGTCTTCTGGATTAGCGCACCGCGCTGGCTCTATGTGCCGATCTATTTGGGGCTTGGCTGGGCTGCCGTTATTTACATTCAGGACCTGTTTGCGGCCAACCTGGCGACCATGGTTCTGGTGATCGTGGGCGGGCTTGCCTACTCAGTGGGAGCTGTTGTCTATGGGCTGAAGCGCCCCAACCCCAGCCCCAAGCATTTCGGTTTCCACGAGATATTCCACGTGCTGACGGTCATCGCGTTTCTCTCGCACTGGACCGCGGTGCTCTTGATTGCTATCGATCCTCCGCTGGTGGGGTAACACCATCGAGTTTGTCGGCGATTTCTTGCCGGTAGCGGACGCGTCGAACGCGACGCACCATGTCGAGAACCAGAAGCAAGACCGCAATCATGACCCCAAAGGTCATGATGAAACCGATGACACCCGGAGTCACCGAGTTGGGGTCCACCTCGATAGCGGGGATAAGGTCCTCTTCCATCAGAACAAGGTTGGTTAGAAACCTCATGGTGGTGATTCCCCGCTTCTTCTCACGCTGGATTACTACTGTGGTCCTAGCGTAGCGAGAGAGAACCTGGAGATGACCGAGACACAAACCCGCCTGGATGAGCGCTATGGCAGAACCGCCCGCTCCTCCCGCACCAATAGAGCCATCGGTGTCGTCACCGCTGTGGGATTCACCGTGGTGCTCGGTGCGTGGTTGTGGTGGGGCGGAGTCTTGGAGACACCCTCCCAGTTGCAGTACCGAGATGTTGCTCACACCATCGTCGATGAGACCGAAGTCTCGGTCACCTATGAGATCACGGCCGCTCCTGGGACCACAGCAACCTGCGCTGTTCAAGCCTTAAATGCGTCCTACGGAATTGTCGGGTGGCGGATCGTCGAAATCCCCGTCAGCGACCGGTGGACACGGGTCTTTGACACCACGCTTCGAACCAGTGAACCCGCTGTGACGGGGTTGCTCTACGAGTGCTGGTTGCCGTAATCTTCCGGGGAACACAAACCGGCCCCACGGTGAGGCCGGTTTCTTCATTACGAGGAGAACATGATGGCATCGACAGAGTCTGAGAACACGGTCTGGCTCACTCAAGAGGCGTATGACCGTCTTGCCCTCGAGTTGGAGCAGCTGACCACGGTCGGACGTGCCGAGATTTCCAAGCGCATCGAGATCGCCCGCGAAGAGGGAGATCTCAAAGAAAACGGTGGTTACCACGCGGCGAAGGACGAGCAGGCCAAGATGGAGGGTCGCATCAGGAACCTCACCGACATGCTGAAGCACGCCGTCGTGGGGGATCATCCCGCCAGCTCCGGTGTGGTGGAGCCAGGCACCGTCGTCACTGCTCATATCCACGGTGATGAGGAGAAGTTCCTGCTCGGATCACGCGAACTCGCTGGGGACACTGACTTGGATGTCTACTCCGAGCAAAGCCCCCTGGGCCAGGCCATCATGGGCCTGAAGATTGGTGAAAGCAGCACCTACACGGCACCTAGTGGCGCCGAAATCGCCGTCGAAATTATCGACGTCGAAACGTTTATTCCCTAGAACTCAGTTCTGGGTTCATAGCCTTCATCACGCAGGGCGTTCAAGACCTGCTCGGCGTGCTCGGGTCCGCGAGTTTCAATATGAAGCTCGAGCTCCACTTGGCTGATCTGCAAGCCAGTGCCATGACGAGTGTGAAGGACCTCCACGACGTTGGCGTTGTTGTCCGAGACGATCTTGGAGGTAACAGCGAGCTGACCGGGGCGATCAGGGAGCGGAATACGCATCTTCAGGTATCGACCAGCTCCGGCTAGTCCTCTCGAGATCACACGCTCCATGATCATCGGGTCAATGTTTCCCCCACTGAGGATGACCGCGGTGGGACCTTCAGCCTTAATCTTTCCTGCCAAGATGGCGGCGACACCGGCTGCTCCCGAGGGCTCAACAACCATTTTGGCGCGCTCCAGAAGCACCAAAATGGCTCGCGCTGTTTCGTCATCGCTGACGGTCACGACCTCATCAACGGTGTCTTTGACGATGTCAAAGTTGAGTGCACCGGGTTTCCCTACGGCGATTCCGTCGGAGATGGTGGGCTTCACCTGAATCTCGATGGGATGGCCTTCCTTGAGGGACTGCGGGTAGGGGGCAGCATTCTC
>CAZPBS010000014.1:0-14457 GCA_964584925.1 uncultured Microbacteriaceae bacterium | reverse complement strand
GAATCTCGATGGGATGGCCTTCCTTGAGGGACTGCGGGTAGGGGGCAGCATTCTCCGCTTGAACACCGATGATGCGGATACTGTGGCCAAGTTGTGCAGCCTGCTGTTTCATGGCACTGGCAACACCCGCGATGAGACCTCCACCGCCGATGGGAACAATCACCGTGCGCACATCGGGTTGCTGCTCCAAAATCTCCAGGCCCACGGTGCCCTGGCCGGCAATGATGTCGGGGTGGTCAAACGGGGGAATGCGCACTGCACCGGTTGTCTCGGCAAACTCTTTGGCCTTGGCGAAGGGCTCGAGCATGTCATCCCCACCCAGGACAACATCCGCTCCATAGGCTTTGGTGGCTTGCAGTTTCGGCAAGGCAACACCCATCGGCGTGAAGATGGTCGCCTTGATGCCCTGCTCTTTGGCGGCAAAGGCAACGCCTTGGGCGTGGTTTCCGGCGCTCGCCGCAACCACGCCTTTGGCTTTTTGCTCGTCGCTCAGCTTGGAAATGCAGTAGTACGCACCACGAATTTTGTAGGCACCCGTGCGCTGGAGATTCTCACACTTCAGATACACCGGGACACCCAGAACTTCTTCCAAGTAGCGGGAGTACTCCATCGGTGTGGTCTGCGCGACACCCTCCAGGACGCGTTTCGCGTCCTGGAAATCAGCCAATGTGGGTCCGGGGAGAGCAACGCCGGTCTGGTTATCAAGCAGCGTCATCGGACCACCAGATTCTCATTCGTCGGAAGGGATTCGGGGTCTCCTCGCCAGTCTCCCGCCGCCAGGTACTTGATGACCACGTTGGTGAACGCGACCACAGGAACCGCGAAGAGAACTCCCGCGATTCCGGCGAGATACCCACCGGCCGCAATGGACAGAACAACCGCGAGTGGGTGGATACGAAGAGCAGGCCCCATCACGAGAGGCTGCAGAATTTGGCCCTCCAATTGTTGAACAGCCAACACGATGATCAGCATGATCAGGGCGATAAGTGGTCCCTCATAGACGAGAGCCACCAGGACGGCCAGAGCGGCAGCAACGGTTCCACCCACGATGGGAACAAAAGCGCCCAGGAATACTGCGACCGCGATGGGAACAACCAGGGGTAGACCCAAGAAGAACGCACCCAGTCCAATTCCCAAGGCATCCACGAACGCCACCAGAATCTGAACTTTCACAAACTCGATCAGCGTGTTCCACCCTGAGCGGGAAGCGCCGAGGATGGCTGGTCTCGCAAGCTTCGGGAACCAAGAGACGACATATTCCCAAATCCGAGCTCCGTCATGGATAAAGAAGATCAGCGCGAAGATGGCGATACCCGCTCCGACCAGCCAGGAACCCACCGAAGAAGTCACCGAGAGCGCTCCGGAGAGCACCCAGGACGAGTCGATGTTGAACTCCGTGGCGAGCGCGGTGACCCATTCGTTGAGTTGCGACTCGGTGACCTGCAAGGGTGAATCGAGGAGGTACTGGACGAAATCGTCATACGCAAGGATTGTCCGGGCCTGGAGAGACTCCCAACCTCGAATCACCTCGTTGATCACCAGGTAAAAGAGTCCACCAACGACCGCGAGAAAAACAATCACGGTGGTCAGGGTTGCCAGCCACCGCGGAAACCGCAGTTTCCGGAGTCCCACCGAGATGGGTGCCACGAGGGCAGCCAACAGAACCGCGATAAACAGCGGAATGATCAGGAAACTGAGTTGAGCCACCACAAAAAGCCCGACAGTAATCGCTGCTGCAATCAGCAAGAGGCGCCATGACCACTGCGTGGCACGCTCCAGGCCCGCAGGAATCACCACACGGGGACCCTGCACCCTGGCACTCTTGCGCGAAGGAATCATGCGATTAGTCTAGGCGCGATGCCCAGTCGGCACACCTAGAAGCGTGCCTTGTTCTCCAACAGACGTGCCACCCGGTCCTTGATCGGCGGATGAGTCTGGAACATCCGGTCAATGACACCGGGCTGGATCGGGTCTGCCATCCATAGATGAGCCATCGAAGCCTGCTGTTTCTTGAGCGGCCGCCCGTATTGGCCCAATTTCTCCAGTGCACTGGCTAATGCTTCGGGGTGACGGGTGGTCAGAGCGCCTGTCGCATCCGCCAGGTACTCGCGTTGCCGAGAAATTGCCGCCTGAATGAGCGCTGCGAGCAGGGGTGCCAGAATCATCGCCAAAATCCCCACGACCAGAATCAAAGGGTGGCCACCGCCGTTCCCGTTACGCCGCATCCCTCCAAAGAACGCCATCCGAGCGAGCACATCCGCAAGAAGCCCAATCACGACGACCATCCCAAAGACAATTGTGGTGACTCGAATATCGAAGTTCTTGACGTGGGCCATTTCGTGCGCCATCACGCCCTCGAGTTCTGCATCATTCATAATCTCGAGCAGTCCGGTCGTCGCTGCGACCGCAGCATGCTCGGGGTCTCGACCAGTCGCAAATGCATTGGGGGCGGGGTCCTCGACAATGTAAACCTTTGGCATCGGCAAACCGGTCGTAATCGCCAGGTTTTCCACGATGCGATACAACCGGGGATTGTCAGCCTTGGTGATCTGTCTGGCTCCAGCCATGGAGAGAGCCTGCTTGCCGGCCGAGTAGTACTGGATTGCCACGTAAATGAGGGCGCCAATCAGGACTCCGAAGAACACGACTCCTGTTCCTCCACCGGAGAGGTAGAGGTCAAAGACGTACCCAAGTCCTGCAACGAGCGCCACAAAGAACGCCATGATGAACCAGGTGTTGCGTTTGTTGGCAGCTATCGCCCGATACACGGCAGGTGAGCCCTCTGACTAGAACTGAACGCGGGGTGCGTTAGCGATAGCCGAAGCGTCTTCGACCTCAAAGAAGTCGCGCTCGCCAAAGCCCAAGCTCTTCGCAAACAAAGTGTTCGGGAAAAGCAGGACACGAGTGTTCATTTCGCGAACGCCACCGTTATAGAAGCGCCTCGACGCTTGAATCTTGTCCTCGGTGTCGACAAGCTCTGCTTGCAACTGGAGAAAGTTCTGGCTGGCTTGAAGCTGCGGATAGGCCTCAGCGACAGCAAAAATGCTCTTCAGAGCACTCTGCATCATGTTCTCTGCTTCGGCAGCGGCCCCAGGGTCGCCGGCACTCAGTGTTGCTGCGCGTGCTTTGGTGACGTCCTCAAAAACTTTGCTTTCGTGGGCGGCATACCCCTTCACCGTCTCAATGAGGTTAGGGATGAGGTCAGCACGGCGCTTGAGCTGAACAGTGATGTCGCTCCATGCTTCGTCCACGCGCACATTCAGGGTGACCAAACCGTTGTAGGTGACCCAGAGGTAGATTCCGACGATGGCGGCAAGTCCCAGCACAACGCCGATGATGATGAGTGATTCCATAGCTTCGAGCGTAGAGGCCGTAGCTGTGGAATGGGTGAAGGTGCCCCGGCAGGGACTCGAACCCTGACTGGGACGATTTTAAGTCGTCTGCCTCTGCCAATTGGGCTACCGGGGCGGTGGCCCCAATACTAGCGAGCGCCGACTTTTTGCTTGGTGGCTTTCTTGGGCGCTTCCGCCGGCCGGGAGGCGAACTCTTCAAAGAAGTCGCGCGGACGCTGTACCTTGCGGACACTGGAGAAGTCGCGTCCCCAGAAGAAGTGGACCAACCAGTTGGAGAAGACTCGAGCTTTCCGCTCCCACATGGGGATAGCGAAGCCGTGGTAGAACCGGTGAGCAAACCAGGCGAGCAGACCGGTGAGCGCGAGATTCCCACTCTGGAACACTCCGTGACCAATCCCTAGACCTGCGACAGCACCTAGGTTTTTGTGGACGTAATTCTTGGGTTCTTCGTCACGGATGACCGCCACGATGTTCTTGGCCATGATCTTTCCTTGGCGGACGGCGTGCTGCGCGTTCGGAACACAGTAACCACCGACTCCTCCACCGCTGAGGTCGGGAACACGGGCCACATCACCCGCGGTCCACATTCCCTCGAGGATCGAGTCACCATCTTCGACGCGAAGATCCGCGCGAGCACAGATGCGCTCGCGCTCATCGAGGGGAATACCCGTGCCACCGAGCATGGACTGGGCTTTCACACCGGCAGTCCAAATCACAATGTCAGTCTCGAGTGTCATGCCGTTCGAGAGCTCCAACTTGCCATCCACAGCACTCGTGAGCTGGGTGTTCAGGTGGATGAAGGCTTGACGCTTCTCCAAGTTCTTAATCACCCACTGGGCGCTCTTCGCCGAGACCTCAGGCATGATGCGATCCATCGCCTCGATGAGGTGGAAGTGTGTGTCGTCGATACCGATTGTGGGGAATTCCTTGAGCATTGCGGACACCATGCTGCGCAACTCGGCGAATGCCTCAATACCGGCGAAACCACCACCGACCACCACGATCGTCAAGAGGCGGTCACGAGCAGGTCCAGGAGGCATATCTGCCGCCAGGTGGAGATTGTCGATGACGCGGTCTCGAACGGAGACCGCCTCTTCGATGGTCTTCATCCCAATGGCGAATTCCGCGACTCCTGGGATAGGGAACGTTCTCGACACCGCGCCAGCGGTGATCACGATGTGGTCATAGTCCAGGCTGAAGGAGGGCTGCCCCTCCGGAGTGACGGTTACAGACTTGCTGCCGTGGTCAATACCGGTCACACGCGCTGTGATAACGCGGCACTTGTTCAGGTGGCGACGCAGCGGAACAATCGCGTGACGGGCCTCAATCGAGCCTGCTGCCACCTCAGGGAGGAAAGGCTGGTAGGTCATGTAGGGAAGCGGGTCGATGACGACCACTTCCGCTTCACCGCGACGGAGAAGCTTCTGGAGTTTGTAAGCAGTGTAGAAACCGGCGTAACCGCCGCCCACAATCACAATTCGAGTCACGAGGCACCTAAGACTGGGAGAACATTAAGACTCTGACTAATCTATCGCTTTCGTAAGCGCCAGAGGACCAGTACAACGCCAGTCAACACGACCACACTCAGTGCTGAGGCGAACCCCACGGTCACCACATAGGGCAGAAGCCCCCACTGGGGAGCATCGCGCGCTGGAATGCGCGGAGGCAGTGCTTGAGCATCATCTGCCACGGTGGATTGCGGCCCGAGAGGCACCACAATCGGGTTCCCCTCCTGCTTGCGGTGGAGCACCACCCAGTCATCGATAGACCCGAGCGGATTACTGCTGACATAGGGAACATCAGCGGTGAGCGCCTCATACGCGTCGACCAGCCCATACCCATAGATGGGGTCAGGGATGGTCTCGGTGACCCGATCCGCGCTCAGAAGAACCCGGTTGATGACGTTTGCTGCATCCATGCTCGGATAGGCCGAGCGCACAAGTGCCACAATCCCCGCAACGATCGGGGTGGCGCCACTGGTTCCTGACCAGGAGACATAGCCGCCACCGGGTGTGGCGCCGACGAGTCCCTCGCTGGGTGCCATCACTCCAATGGTGATGCCTTGTGAAGAGGCAGAATCGCTGGCTTGACCGTCTTGGTCCACTCCCCCCACGGTGAGCACACCGGGCATGGTCGCGGGCGCTCCGACCGATACGGTCCCGCTCCCCCGGTTACCGGCAGCGGCCACGACGACGACGTCGTTCGCGGCGGCATAACTAAACGCTCGGTCCCAAGATTCTGGCCAGTCGCGGGTGTTTCTCGTTAAGGACAGCGAAATGATGTCGGCATCGTTGTCCACCGCGAAGCGCACCGCGTTGGCGACTTGCTCATCTGGAGAGATCAGGCTGCCAGAAAAAGCCATCGACAAACTCAGGATTTCAGCTTCGGGTGCGCTCCCGATGACGCCGTCGACGCTGTTGTTGCCTCGTCCAGCGGCCAGCGACGCCACCATCGTGCCGTGGCGCCTATCGGGGCCCACCGGGGTGAGCCCGTCCACGCTGCCCAGGCCCGAAAAGTCAGCCCCTCCTGCTACCGCACCCACCAAATCCTGGTGGGTGGCATCGATACCGGTGTCGATGATGGCAATTCGGACTCCAGCTCCGCGGGTAATCTGCCACGCCTCTTGGATGCGGTAATCCTCGAGCCAGTATTGGCGCTCACGAACCTGATCGGCAACCGCGGGTGTGCTGTGCAATGCCGCGCTGGGTACACCCACGAGTGCTCCTAGTAGAGCCAGTGCGAGGAGTCGTCGAGTGACCTTGGTACCTAACATGAGCACACGTCTTTGCTCCACGGTGTGTCAGCAAGCGCCCAATCACCCACCGGGTTCACTCCAGGCCCCACCGACAGAGAGTGCGCCATCAGGGAATGCAGGCACTTCACCCGTGTAGGCATTCCTCCTGCAGAAATCCCGTCAATTTCTTCGATAGCACCCAACTGCGCTCTGGTGGCGAGGAACGACTCGTGGGCGAGGCGATAGGCCTCCATCGAGTTCTCATCCTCTGCAAGGCGCTCCTGGTATTCCGCCATCTTGCCCTCCGCTTCGAGGCGGGAGGCCGCCTGCGTAGCGGCGGGCTGGGTCAAGTAGTAGAGCGTGGGGAACGGTGTCCCATCCTCAAGCCTCGGGTTGGTGACTACCACGAGAGGGTTTCCACAGACGCATCGTGCCGGGATTCCGACAATGTCTCTCGCGGGCCTGCCTAACTGCTCACTCACCACCTCGATGTCATGAGGTGTCGGCTTCTCCCCCAGACTCATGGGGTGCTCTCCTGCTCAGGAGAGGGAATCCTCTCTGGGTCCGTGGACGACTCACCACTCTGGGTGATTTCCACTTGGTAATCAGTAGTCGTTGTTGCGGCCACCAGATAGGACGCCAACAGTGACTCTCGCCAATCGGTCTGCGCTTCCACAATGCCGGTGGAGATCTCGAGATCTGCACCGTCGTCAAGGTTCTCAGCATCATCAATAACCAAGTACGTGATATCTCCCGGATAGACAAACAGCAATCGCTCCCGAGCTTGCGTTTCCACAAAAGCTGGGTCTTTCCAGCGCTCTCGCTGCTCTTCCAGTGCCACGACCTGCTGCTCACTCTCCGCAAGCGCCGCTTCCAAACTCGCGATTTCTTGTTGCTGCTCCGCCAGAACCCGCAGCGTCGGGGACAGAATCACGACTCCGGCAACAATGAGCACCAAAAAGGTGACGACAAAGCCTGAGGCTTGCAGGTTCAGGAGAACCTGCGCTGCAGAAGCACGACTCCTCGGAGTCTGCTTCTGTTTTTTTTGCTTCGGCTTCGCCACGGCATCAGTGTAGACAGGGCGCCTCGGTGTGACCCTAGGGCGCGCAGGTCTTAGCTAAAGCGCGGGTATGCGCCAGCTCCCGCGTAGCGGGCAGCGGTGTCCAGTTCCTCTTCGATCCGCAACAACTGGTTGTATTTGGCGACGCGCTCACTGCGTGCCGGAGCGCCGGTCTTGATCTGACCACAGTTGGTGGCAACGGCCAGGTCCGCAATCGTGGTGTCCTCTGTCTCACCGGAGCGGTGCGAGAGGACTGCGGTGTAGCCATTGGTGTGTGCCATAGCTACAGCGTCCATGGTCTCGGTCAGGGTTCCGATCTGGTTGACCTTCACCAACAGCGAGTTGGCAGCACCCTTGGTGATGCCCTCTTGCAATCTGGTGGGGTTCGTCACAAAAAGGTCATCTCCCACGAGCTGAACCTTGCTGCCAATCGCTTCGGTCAAGCCAACCCAGCCATCCCAGTCGTTTTCATCCAGTGGGTCCTCGATGGTGACCAGTGGGTAGCTATCCACGAGCTCGCCATAGTAGGAGGCCATGAACGCGGCATCGCGTTTCTGGCCTTCGAACTGGTAGCTGCCACCCTCAAACATTTCGGTTGCCGCTACATCGAGACCCAGGGCAATATCAGCACCGGGTGTGAAGCCCGCAGAGGCAATGGCGGTCATCAGGAAGTCCAGTGCCGCGCGGTTACTGGCGAGTTCGGGGGCGAATCCACCCTCGTCACCGAGTCCGGTCTGCATTCCCGCTTTCTTGAGCTCTGCTTTCAGTGCGTGATACACCTCGGCACCCATTTGCAGGGCCTCACGGAAGGTGCCAGCACCAATGGGAAGAACCATGAACTCTTGAATGTCGACAGCGGTGTCCGCGTGAGCGCCACCATTGATGACGTTCATCATGGGAACGGGAAGGACGTGGGCGTTGGATCCGCCGACATACTGATACAACGCTAGGTCTGAGGACTCTGCTGCTGCTTTGGCCACAGCGAGAGAGACACCAAGAATCGCATTAGCGCCGAGCTTTTCTTTGTTGGGGGTGCCATCGAGGTCCCGCATGAGCTGATCAATGGCGCGCTGCTCGGTGGCATCCATGCCCTCAATCGCGGGCGCGATCATCTCCAGAACAGAGGTCACGGCCCGCTGAACACCCTTGCCGAGGTAGCGAGACTTCTCGCCATCGCGCAGCTCAAACGCTTCAAAGGCTCCTGTGGACGCACCCGAGGGCACAGCGGCCCTCGAGGCGGTGCCATCTTCGAGCAGCACCTCCACTTCAATGGTGGGGTTTCCCCTCGAGTCAAGAATTTCGCGAGCATTCAGGGCGTCAATTACGGCCACGAGGGGTCCTCTTCCTTATGGGGATGTGCGAGTGGGTGGCGGGGTATCGCCAGGACAATTCTAGTAATCCAAATGCCACACCTGGGTGGCGTTTACGTTAACTCTTTCCAGGTCAGCTCTTCCACAGTATGGGCAGTCTCCACGGCAGTGGCCACGCGGGTGAAACCATCAGCCACCAGTTGCTCATAGACCACCCTCATGTTCTTTTGCTCAGGCACCACGCGCACCGTGTGACCGGTGTCGACGAGGTGCTTTTTCAGAGCAATCACGTGGGGGGTGTCAGCACCGGCGGGAATCACCAGCGCCACCCGGTCGTGGTGAACAACAGGTGAGGTCTCCAGAACATCGACCAGTCGCTCAAATCCGAGCGAGACACCAAACGCCGGAACATCCGCACCCAGGAACCGCCCAATCATGCCGTCATAGCGGCCTCCGCCACCGAGGGAAATGCCAAGGTCCGGGTGAGCAATCTCCACAATGGAGCCGGTGTAGTACCCCATCCCGCGCACCAGGGTGGGGTCAAACACCAGGGCGTCTTCACCGATCACTCCTGCCACCTGGGACACCCAGCTGACAAGCTCAGTGGCAGCAGCAGCCGACTCTGGTGTGTTTCCCATGAGAGCCGCAATGGCGGTCGCATCGTGGGCGGGCGTTGTGCTGGTCAGCACTGCGTGAATCATCGCCTCGTCAAAGCCTGCTGGCAGTCGCTCGCGAAGCTCGGCGAGAACACCGTCGACTCCAACTTTGTCGAGCTTGTCAAGAGTAATCAGCGCTGAGGGCTGGTTTTCTGCAGCAATTCCTGCCGCACCCAGTAATTCTGTGAGGAGTCTGCGGTCATTGACCCGAAAGGTGAAACCTTCCACGCCGACCCGAGTGAGCGCATCAGCAGTGGCCATCATGACCTCTACTTCGGCAAGAACTCCAGGCTCGCCCAAAATGTCGATATCGCACTGCACAAACTGTCGGTATCGACCTTTCTGGGGGCGCTCTGCTCGCCACACGGGTCCCGTGTGAAACGCTCGAAAGACGGGTGGCAAGACCGCGTGGTGGGTCGCATAAAACCTCGCCAGGGGCACGGTGAGATCGAAGCGGAGCCCTAGGTCAGACAGCTCCGAGGAGTCCTTCGCACGGGCAAGGTCCGAAGGTTCGAGACCGCGCTTCAGAACTTGAAAACTGAGCTTTTCGTTGTCTCCCCCCATTCCCGAGTGCAGGACGCTTGCGTCTTCGAGCGCTGGGGTCTCTATAGCCTCAAAACCGTGGAGGCGATAGGTCTCGCTGATGACGGCAAGAATCGCGTCCCGTCGCTCCTTCTCGCGCGGCGAGAAATCGCGCATACCGCGAGCAGAGGTGACAGCCATACAGCGATTCTGCCCTAAGACTGCGGCGGGTCTTGGACCCCATTCCGGGTAGCCTGCTCTGCAGCCCGGACGCGCTCCTCCCACTGCCTGGTGGCAACGCGCAGTGCTCGCTCAGGATCAAGACCCTGTGCTCTGGCATCAGCGACCATGGCCAGAAGCTGGTGACCCAGCTCTTCCTCGGTAGTTGCCATGGCGAGTTCTGAGGTCGGAGCAGGAAGAACGTCCTTCGAGCGCTTGAGGACGCTCGCAGCTCTGGCCAGAGCGGAAAGCTTCTCGGGGATGCCCTCCACCACGCTCTCGCGGTGCGCTTTTTGCTCTTTCTTGATCTCATCCCAGCGCGTGATCACCTCATCAACGCTCTGTGCATCACCATCGGCGAAGACGTGGGGGTGTCGAACCCGCATCTTCTCGTCGACGGCCGCCGCCACATCGTCGATCGTGAACGGGGAATCACTGGCGTGAGCGGCGATGTCGGCGTGGAAGAGGACTTGGTAGAGCACATCGCCGAGTTCTTCTTTCACATCCTCGGGGCTGCCGGATTCGAGCGCTTCGACCAGCTCGTAGACCTCTTCGATCACATAGGGAACGAGAGATTCGTGGGTTTGCTCCGCATCCCACGGGCACCCACCAGGACCCCGAAGCTGCGCCATGGTCTCGACCAAGCGGTGCAGGGCCTCGTTCTGGGACATGTCTTTAGTCTGCACTCTTCGGCGGTGGATAGAGGGCCTCGATGATGCCCTCGACCCAGGTGATAAGCGCTTGGTCGGTGTAATCCTCCGGGAGCGGAACAAGGAGCACCCGGGCTGGCGCCATATAGGTGGCCTTGGGATAGAGCCTCTGAACCCTCACCTGCAAAGAATCCGGCAGGGGTGGTCCAACCACGCGCAGTTTGTTGCCCATCACGATGGTCTCCCCGATGCCCCGGGTCATCGCGCGGTGTCGCAACTTGGTGACCCGCACCAGAGTCCCCACTGCCGTGGGCGGCTCGCCATAGCGATCTGTCATCTCCTCGACGAGCTCATCGACAGCGGTATCTGGCGCTGTGGGCGCTGCTGCGCCAGAAAGTTTCTGATACATCTCCAGGCGTAACCGCTCGGAATCGATGTAGTCGGTCGGGATTCTGGCATCCACCGGGAGCTCGAGGCGCAGCTCGGTTTGTCCCGGTGCCATGTCGTCTCGGAACATGGAGATGGCTTCACCCACCATCCGCAGGTAGAGGTCAAAGCCAACACCTTGGATGTGGCCGGCCTGCTCGGCGCCCAACAGGTTTCCAGCTCCTCGCATCTCGAGGTCCTTCATGGCAATGCGCGTTCCGCCACCCAGATCGGTAGTGGAGGCCAGGGTTGCCAGGCGGTCATGGGCGTTCTCTCCCATAGGAAGGTCATCGTCATAGAGCAGGTAGGCATAGCCGCGTTCTCGACCACGGCCCACGCGACCACGCAACTGGTGGAGCTGCGAGAGGCCGTAACGCTCGGCTCGATCCACAATCAACGTGTTCGCATTGGTGACATCAAGACCGGTTTCGATGATCGTGGTGGAGACCAACACATCGAAGCGTCGTTCCCAAAAGTCGACCATCACCCGTTCCAGGTCGGCTTCACCCATTTGCCCGTGCGCAATCGCGACCCGGGCTTCGGGGACTAGCTCCTGGACACGGGCCGCGACCTTGTTGATGCTGGAGACCCGGTTATGCACGAAAAACACTTGTCCTTCTCGCAATAACTCACGACGAATCGCAGCCACGACTTGGGATTCGTTATAGGGGCCGACAAACGTCAAAATCGGGTGTCGAGCCTCGGGTGGCGTGGCCAGTGTGGACATCTCCCGAATACCGGTGACCGCCATCTCCAGTGTCCGAGGAATTGGTGTTGCCGACATCGCCAACACATCAACGTTAGTCTTCAAGGCTTTGAGCGAGTCTTTGTGCTCAACACCAAAACGTTGCTCCTCATCGACAATCACCAGACCTAAGTCTTTGAACACGACGTTCTTGCTCAGCAACCGGTGGGTTCCAATCACGATGTCCACACTGCCATCGGCAAGGCCTGCCAAGACTGCTTTCGCTTCAGCATCGGTTTGGAAACGTGAGAGGGCGCGCAAGTTGATCGGGAAAGGGGCGTAGCGCTCTTGGAACGTCTCCAGGTGCTGCTTCACGAGAAGCGTGGTGGGCGCAATCAGCGCCACCTGCTTCTGGTCTTGAATGGCTTTGAACGCCGCCCGCACCGCAATCTCAGTCTTTCCAAACCCCACGTCACCGGCAATCAAACGATCCATCGGAATGGGTCGCTCCATGTCGGCTTTCACCTCATCGATGGTGGTGAGCTGGTCAGGCGTTTCCATAAACGGAAACGCCTCTTCCAGCTCTCGCTGCCAAGGGGTGTCGGGGGAGAATGCAAAACCCGGGGCTGCCATGCGAGCGGAGTAGAGCTTCACCAAATCGACCGCGAGCTCGCGGACAGCCTTTCGCGCCTTGCCCTTCGTGGCAGCCCAATCGGAGCCTCCCATTTTGGACAGGGCAGGCGAATCACTGCCCACGTAGTGGCTCAGTTGGTCGAGCTGGTCAGTGGGGACATAGAGACGATCCGGAGGACTGCCTCTCTTGCTGGGCGCGTATTCCAGGACCACAAACTCGCGCTGAGAGGTCATGGCATGGCGACCACCGGTCGAAATTTCCCTGGAGACCAACTCCACAAAGCGCCCCACGCCGTGAGTGTCGTGGACGACATAGTCACCAGCGGAGAGCTGCAACGGGTCCACCACACGGGTGCGCTTGGTAGCCAGTGTTCGGCCGGTCCGGGGCGAAGCGCTCACGGCTTTGCCATAGAGCTCCTTCTCTGTGATGACGACCAACTTTGAGCCTGGAGCAAGGAACCCTTCTTGCAGAAAACCTCGCACCACGCTCACCACACCGGGGCTTGGGGCTTCGACTAATTCCTCATCGATGCGATGAGGAATATCCCGATCTCCCAACACTTGGGCGCTTCGCTCCACTAGACCGTGACCTGCCGCCACCACGATGACACTCTCGCGCTCACGAATCCGGGTCGCAATGAATTCCCACACCTCTTCACCACCGGTGGTCACCAGAGGCAAACTCTGCAGAGGTGGTCGCACGTTGGTGACCTCACCGGTGTCGAGGGAATCCAGTGACACCCAAGTCCTCGGCGCCACTGAGTCCTTCAATTCTTGGTGGGTGAGGAAGGATCCAGCGTGAAGATCAACAGGCGCGTCAGAGCCATCGAGTGCGGCCACCTCCCAGGCAGCCTGCAAGAACTCTCGGTTGGTTTCCAAAAGGATGGACGCTCGAGCCTGCACCTTCTGGGCCCCCACCTCGACAATCAGAGCGTCATCGGGCAGCACACTCAAAGGGGCCACGAGGCCTGGAACCAAGAGGGGTTGGAGTGACTCCATTCCTTCGGTGGGAATACCTTCTGACACCTTGGTGAGTAACTGCCCGAGTCCTGGATATTCACCAGCCAGCTGTGAGGCGCGTGCTCTCACATCGTCGGTGAGGAGCATCTCTCGCACCGGCTCGAGGACCACCGGCGCTACTTCCTCGGGGAGTGAGCGCTGGTCGGCCACCGAGAAATAGTTCAGCTGGTCGATTTCTGAGCCAAAGAAGTCCAAGCGGACAGGGTGCTCCGCCAGAGGGGGAAAAACATCGAGGATGCCGCCTCGAACAGCGAACTCCCCTCGTCTGGTGACCAAGTCCACCCTCTGGTACGCGGCTTCCACCAGATATTCCACCCAGCTCTCCAGTGAGCGTGAGGCATCGCCCTTGGTCGCCACCCAGGGGTCGAAGGAGGCAATGTGGGGGTTCACCGGTTGCACGAGTGCCCGGATCGAGGCGACTACGACAAGACTGCCTGGCGCCCCATGAGCCAGCGATATCTGGCGCAGAGCGCTGCGCCGTCTCGCCACGGTTTCCGCGTGAGGGCTCAAGCGTTCATGCGGAAGCGTCTCCCATGCGGGGAAATCGAGGACGTGGGTGCCCTCAGGCACAACCGAGCGCAGTTCGTCGCGCAATTGGTCGGACTCTCGTCCTGTTGCGCAGACCACCACAGTGACGGAGGGCATCGGAGACAACCCGGAGAGTGCTTGGACGACCGCCGTTGTGGCGCCCGTGGGAACAACGAGAGAGCCACCTTCGCGGGCCTGTTCGAGCGAGGTGAGAATGCCAGGATCTTCAACCAGCAAAGAGGGAAGCGTCGAGAGACTCACTCGGGGAAGTCTATAAGTCCCAGACGGGCCCGAAACCAGAGCGCTAGGAGCTCTGCGGCGGGTGGATTCTTTGCTGGGCGGCGGTAAGCCCTTCAGTCACCAGGGCCTCCACCGCATCACACGCGAGGTGCAACACGCCAGGAAGCTGCGCTTCCTGCTCAGCGCTGAAGCGCTGAAGGACATAATCTGCGACCGGCCTCGGATCATCCGGGCGACCAATACCCACTCGGACCCGATGGAAATCCAGGGTGCCAAGCGCTCGAGCAATGTCTTTGAGACCGTTGTGTCCCGCGTGACCACCGCCGAACTTGAGCCGAATCGTCCCGTCGGGCAGATCGAGGTCATCGTGGACCACGATCAGCTGGGCGGGAGGAATCTTGTGAAACGCGAGCATCGCCTG
>CAZPBS010000013.1:28755-30153 GCA_964584925.1 uncultured Microbacteriaceae bacterium | reverse complement strand
GCCTGAGAGGTGACCCGATCGCCACCCTCTACGCGGACCTCCCGAAACGCGAGAAGTGGTGAGAGGGTGAGAACCACCACACTCACCATGAGCAGGCCAATACTCCCCAATGACACCGCCCAGGTAATGCGGCGTCGCCTCGTTGCCTCGGTAAACCGTCGATACTCTGCTTTTTCTGCCGACACCCGCTGTTTGGTCGCCGTTTTCACCCGAGCAGCGGGCTTCGAGGAGCGCAGCGTGCGGGGTGAGGACTTCCGAGAGCCTTTGGACTGAAAACCCTCGGGCCTATCCACCAGACGCCTCGTCGATTCGTCGTTTGGTCGCCAAGAGGAGTGGGACAATTTGGTAGAGGTCACCCGTGGACATCGTCAACACGATGTCTCCTGGTTGGGCCCGAGACACCGCCAACTCACACGCACTTTCCCAGTCCGGCTCGAACTCGAATGACGCGCCGATGGCCATTTTCTGGAGGATGAGATCAGTCGTCACACCCTCAATCGGGTCTTCGCGGGATCCGAAAATGTCCAGAAAAATCGTGTGGTCACTTCCCGCAGAGAACGCGCCTGCGAGCTCGCCCGCCATGTATTGCGTGCGGGAATAGAGATGAGGCTGGAACATGGTGATGACGGATCCCTCCCCCACCACAGCTCGAGCAGTCTCCAAGGCCGCTGCAACTTCGGTGGGGTGATGAGCGTGGTCATCATAGAAGCGAACACCACCGATCTCGCCGTGAAACTGAAAGCGTCGATCGGCGCCACGGAACCCACTCGCCGCGCTAGCGGCCTCGTCTAGCGAGTATCCGCTCGCCACAAGGGTGGCAATCACTCCGGTTGCATTGAGGGCATTAAGTCGGCCAGGAACTCCTAGCTCGCACCGCGCGCTAGCGCCCTGATAGGCCACGGTGAAGCTCGCTACCGGACCTGCCACCAGATCTGTTTGCACCACATCAGCGCTCGAGGTGGTGCCATACGTGAGAGTGGCGACATCGTCGCCGAGCCGAGTGGCGAGATGCCGGGTTCCCTCATCATCAGCACACAGCACCACTGTCTCGGTAGCGCTTCGCACGAAATCCTCGAACGAGTCGTAAATGGCGTCGAGTGTTCCGTAAAAATCGAGATGGTCGGGCGCGATATTGGTCACCATCGCTACTGCTGGTCGATAGTCAACGAACGAGCGGTCTGACTCATCGGCCTCAATGACGAAAAGCTCGTCCTCTCCCCAACGGGAGGAAACACCCCACTCGCTCACCACACCACCATTGACTGCGCCAATGGGGCGACCAGAGCGATCGAGCGCGGTCGCCAGCATCGCGGTGGAGGTGGTTTTCCCGTGAGATCCCGCCACCGCGAGAACTCTCTTGCCCCTCATAATCCAGCGCAACGCCTCCGAGCGATGCAA
>CAZPBS010000013.1:14992-28655 GCA_964584925.1 uncultured Microbacteriaceae bacterium | reverse complement strand
GCCTGCAAAGAATCCCACGCGTTCTTCTCCTGCTCACCGTTGCCCACCGGGTAGGGAACAAAGACCGCGGGCAAACCCAAGAGTTGGATTTCCGACACCGTGGCTGCTCCTGCACGAGAAATCACGGAAGTCGCCGCCGCGAAGGCCAAATCCATGCGATCGCAATACTTCAGGGCCACATAACCCGGTGTTTTGACTGTTGGCAGCGGGTTTCGAGTGCCCACAATGTGAAGAACCTGCCACCCGGCGGCCAGAATGTCCTCCACCACTGCCTGAACCGTCGAATTTATCGACACCGACCCCTGCGACCCGCCTGTCACTAGAAGAGTCTTTTTCCGGGGAGACAACCCAAAGTGCGCCCGAGCGGTAGACAGCGTCGGCGTTGATGCGGGGTGAGTAATACTGCGGGGCATCGGCATCCCCAGTAGCGTCGCACCAGGGAGTTTGGTCAGCGAAAATGTTGTCACGACGTGAGGTGTGAGCCTGGCACCCCAGCGGTTGGCGAAGCCGGGAACAGCGTTGGCTTCATGTATCACGAAGGGGACCCGAAGCGCCCAGGCCGCCACATAGACCGGCGCGGAGACATAGCCACCAAAGCCCGCCACGACATCAGGGCGATGCGAGCGAAGGAGCCGCATGCTTCGCAACACAGCCCCCACAAATCGCGGCCAAAAGAGCAGGGCTTGGGCATTGATTCTCCGGGGAAAGGGCAACCTCGCAATGGTGTTCAGGGTGAAGCCCGCCTCGGGGACTAGGCGAGTTTCCAAGCCCTCCTTCGTGCCAATCACCAGAATGTCCCCCGGAGTCGACGAGCCCTGTCGCACGAGCTCGTCAGCCACCGCGAGCAGAGGATTCACATGGCCCGCGGTACCCCCGCCGGCAAGCACCACCCTCATCATCGAGAGGAGCTCCGTCGGTTCTTACCCGCGGTAACGGAGATTGCATCGTGCCTATTCACCGACATCACCACTCCGATACCGATGAGAGACGCCATCAAGGCCGATCCCCCTACCGACATGAAGGGTAGCGGCACGCCAAGGACGGGAAGGACCTCAAGAACCACGGCAATGTTGATCAATGCCTGACCGATCAACCAGACCATGACTCCCCCGGTGACGAGACGGGCAAAAGGGTCTGGCTGTGCGCGCACCAGCCGGGCCATCGCCACCGCCAGAATCACGAAGGAAATAATCACCATGCTGGTCCCAATGAGACCCAACTCTTCCCCGACGATGGCAAAGATGAAGTCGGTTTCGGCGTGGGGCAACCAGGACCATTTAGCGCGGGAGTTCCCTAGCCCCACACCGAGGACTCCGCCAGAACCCAGCGCATACGTGGAGTGAACGATCTGCCAACAGGTGCCCAAATAATCGTCTTCGGTGCAGCCAGAAAACCAGGTCATGATGCGGTTGATGCGAGAGGGGCTGAGTAAGGCCAACATGGCAACACCCACACCAATCACTGCCACAACCGTGAAGAGGTGGCTCAGTCTCGCCCCCGCAAGAAAGACAATCCCTAGTGCAATGACAACCATGACTCCCATGGTTCCCAGGTCTTGGCCCATCATGACCAAGCTCAAGGCAATGAGAACTCCCAGCCCCAGCGGTCTCATGAGGGTGCGGTAATCCTCAACCTGATCGATGCGGTCGGCAAGAATCGCCGCCATCCAAATGATCATGGCGACCTTCAAGATTTCCGAAGGTTGCCCGGTAAAACCGGCGATGTTGACCCAGTTGGTGTTACCGCCGGAGGTAATTCCCAGAGGAGTAAACACCAGACCCTGGAGAAGCAGAGCCACAAGAAAAATCGTCGGGGCAAGTTTCTTGAGGGCTCGCGCAGGGAATCGTGAAATCACCAGCATCGCAGGAATACCCAGCAAGACCCACATCACCTGACGGAAAAAGGTGGCAAAGAAGTTGCCGTCATTGCCGAGCGCCGACCCCACAAAGGACGAGGAAAGAACCATCACCAAGCCGAAAATCACCAGGAAAAAAACCATGGACACCATGACCACGTAATCGGCGGATTCCCGCCCAAAAAGGCGCTTCACGCTGACCGTCACACGGGGTGCAGACGGCTTAGATGCGACTTGAGTCACTGCCCGTTCACCTGCTTTCACCCACGGAACCTTCATCCCACGGTTGATGGATGAGGATTACCCTCAAGTGTGCGGGGAAAACACCGAAACAACCGCTAAGGCGCGCCGATTAGACGCCACTGCCCTGCGCTTAGGGAAGGCTCAAAACACCAGCTATCAGTGCCGGTGCGACGTCTTTGGAGCGAGTGATGGCGATCGCTGCGAGGAGTGCAGGTAGCTGCTCGGGAACCTGCCACCCCGCTTCGCGCACTTCCTCCAGTGTCGAAATCTCAAGAGCTTGATTAGCGCGATCATCGAGAAATGCTCGGTCCACGATGATCCCCTCTACGAGGCCAATATCGCTCATCCCCGGCGAATCAAGACCCAGACCAATCGCTCGCGCTCCCTCGACCACATCGGCATCTTGAACCTGCGCCTCCGTGGGGCCGATGCCTTTGCGGTAGACGCAGGCCTGGGTTGTGCCATCGAAAAACACCCCGCTGTCATCTGTCCCTTCTGTCTCCAGCGACACAGTGATCGAGGGGCTGATAGAGCTCTGCGGAAAACGCTGCCGCCACTGAAGGGAGGAGGCGGACACCTGCACAATCAGCGCGGAGTAGGGCCTGGGTTCACGCAGAGCATCGAGAACCGGCGGGGCCCCGAAGCCGACAACCCTCGTTGGGACCCCGGCGGCCTGAAAAATACGCTGAGCGATGTCTACCGCGCTATCGCTCTCGGCGCTGTGGCGGACCATTATCCAGTCTGCTGGATCGCCCGCCTTGTCTCGAAGTCTCCACGCAAGCTCAAGATCAGACCACATGGGAATCTCCGATTCCACCAGATGCTCTATGACGGGATCATCTAGCTTCACTCCTGGAGATACAACTGCGAGGTCCCACGTGCTCGCTCGGATGATCTCAGAGCGACGAGTCGCCTCATCGACGGTGACTTTGGCACCCACAACTTCGGCGAGTTTCACCAGGTCACTGTTCGCTGTTGCAGCAACGACTGAAACGTTGCAACCCAGTTCACATAAGGTGTCAACCAGTGCGAAGCCAGTCTGTCCTAAGCCCACTACAACAACGCGGAGACCCGTCCAGGAGGAGTGCCAACTGGTGAGCCCGGAAAGGGAGTCCTCACTCAACGACTGAGCCACTCCAGGTAGAACAGTCCCGCTCCCACCGCCGCGAAGAGCCCCGCGATGAGCCAGAATCTCACCACAATGGTGACCTCAGCCCATCCTTTGATTTCGTAATGGTGGTGCAAAGGAGACGAGTAGAAGATTCTGCGCCCCCCGGTGGCCTTGAAATACAAGCGTTGAAGAATCACAGACCCGGTCAGGATGACAAACAGTCCCCCCACAATGGGAAGCAACACCTCGGTCCGCGAGAACAAAGCAAGCGCTGCCACCCCACCGCCCAAAGCGAGCGACCCAGTGTCTCCCATGAAAATCTTCGCCGGGGAAGTGTTCCACCAGAGAAAACCGATCAAGCTCGCCGCGACTATGGCGGCAACCGCAGTGAGCTCGAGCGAATCTCGAACCTCGTAACACTTATAGAGAACATCCTCGTCGGGGAAGGCTCGGAAACATGACTGGTTGAACTGCCAGAACGTGATCATGACGTAGGCGACAAACACCAGAATTGTCGCCCCGCTGGCCAGCCCATCCAAACCATCAGTCAGGTTCACCGCGTTGGATGTTCCAACGATGATGAGAGTTGCCCACACCGCAAACGCCACAACCGCTGCCCAGTAGCCCCATTGCACGAAGGACAGAAGATCTGCGCCTCTCACGACCGAAATTCCTTGAGCGGCGGGGGTTACTCCGTTCTCATCGGGGAAAGAGACTGCCCCCCAAGCGAACGCCACTGAGACCGCAAGTTGACCAATAACTTTCCCGCGCGGCGATAGCCCCAGGGACTGCTGGCGTCGCACTTTGGAAAAATCGTCCAAGAAACCGACAAACCCCAAACCCACCATCAGCCCCATGACGAGGAGCCCAGAAGGGCTTGGCATGCGACCCTCAATCAGATGGGCACCAAAAAAGCCAAACAGCACCGCCAACAAAATGACGATTCCGCCCATTGTGGGAGTGCCGCGCTTCACATAGTGAGTCTTCGGGCCATCTTGACGAATGAATTGTCCCCACCCAATTTTCGCGAAAAGACGAATAAAAAGAGGGGTGAGGAACAGGGAGAAGCCCAAGGCCAAGGCACTACCCAACAACAGTATTCTCACGAGAAGTCGGCTTTCAGCTTCTGAACCATCTCGGACAAAGGCTCATCGGTGCTCCCGAGAACAAGGACAACGTCTCCCGGCCTAATGTGCGCACGGATGTCATCGTACGCGCTGTCGCTGTCCTCGCAGAACCGCGACTCTCCATCCCAGGAACCCTCCATACCCACCGACAGGAATAAGGCCCTGGCTCCTCGACCTACTGCAAAGACCTGCGTCACATTAAGTCGAACCATGAGAGCACCAAACGCACTGAGATTGTCGTAGTCAGATTCCCCCGAGAAATCGAGAGTTCCGGCGACAGCCACCACCCGACGGGTGCCACGGGCGAGCGCGGAGACTGACTTGGTGATGTCCACAGCGGGCGACGCCTGGGTGACATGAGACGCATCGACCACAATCACGTCGTCCGACATCAGACTTCCGACTGGCAGCTCTCCAGGAGCCCCGAGCGTAGTTGCTTCCTTGAGTGCGTCCTTGAGGCTCGAGCCGAGCGCTAACTGGTCCCGCACGATACGCAGTGCCGAATCTCTCGCCTCGAGGCTGATGCCCCTAATGTGCAGTGTTTCCGTGGCGTCCCCCAGAGTCAATTGTGCGCCGGTGGACTCCCAATCCAGCCACTCCTCCGTGACCTGCAGTGCGCTCACGATGTCTTGCCCCACCCTGCATCGTGGAGGGCCTGTCGAGCTTGTTCGCGCGCCGAGTAAGGAATTTTCACCCCTCCGATATCGCGATAATCCTGAGAGCCCGGCCCGCTCCACAGGATCGTGTCGCCCTCCTGGGCGAGAGACACGGCGAAACGGATGGCCTCACTGGGGTCGGGGATTTCATGGACTGGAATCCCGCGGACAGCGCGCGCGCCCTCGAGGAGTCCCTCGCGAATCACGGTGGGATCCTCCCGACGGGGGTCGTCATCGGTGATGATCACAACATCGGCATGCTCAGCTGCAGTACGACCCATGATGGGACGCTTCGTCGCGTCTCGGTTCCCAGAGGTTCCACAGACCATGATGAGCGAGCCAGAGGTTGATGTCCTCAGAGCCGAGAGAGTCTGCTCGTACGCATCCGCACTTCGTCCGGCGTCCACATAAACCTGAGGTCCCCGTGAGCCTGACACCCGCTCCATGCGCCCCGGGATAAAGACTGGAATTCCTTCTGTTCCAGGGCCGAGCACTGCCAGCTCCTCCCACGTGACTCCGGATCGAATCACCATCACCGTCGCCAGCGCAGCATTAGCAACCATGTGGTCTCCTGTCAGGGGGACCACAATCTCCCCCTTGACCCCCTCTGGGGATTCCAGGACGAAGGTTGTCGACTCGCCATGAACATCCACGATGTCCCACGACCACTGGGCCGAAGCGCTCCCCCGGCGACCGAGTGTGGTGCAAGGAATGGTCACCCTTGAGGCGAGCTTCTGACCCCATGTCGTGTCCACGCACACCACTGCTTCTCGCGCTTTCTCAGCCGTGAACAGCGCGGCCTTGGCCTCGAGATAGTTGTCCATCGTATGAAAATCCTCGAGGTGGTCATGACTGAGGTTAGTGAAGCCCGCAACATCACACACCACCTGGTCCATGCGGTTCTTGTTCAGAGCTTGGGCGCTGATCTCGACCGCAATCGCGCTCACGCCTTCCTCCCGCGCACGCGCAATCATGGCGTGGGTGTCCGGTGCCTCCGGTGTGGTGAGTGTGCTCGGAAAATTCTCACCGTTTACTTGGCGAAGTGCCGTCGTGGATAAGGCAGTGCGCACCCCAAGACCCCGCATGATCGCTTCGAGCAGGAACGCGGTCGACGTCTTTCCATTCGTGCCCGTCACTCCCAAAATAGTGGGCACGGAATCAGGGTGAGTTCCATAGATTTCTGCCGACACCGCCCCCACTAGAGCCCGAGGATCAGGGGCCACGAGAATCGGCACCGGCGAATCTTCGAGCGCAGCCCAACCCTCTTCGTCGGTAAACACGGCGACTGCACCAGAGGCGAAGGCATCGGGCCAGAATTCGCTCCCGTGACGATTCACACCCCGAACGGCCACAAAAAGATCTCCGGGCTGCACCGCAGAGGACGCCAGCGCCACCCCTGTAACACTCACGTCCAGACCGCGGTGCTGAAGTCCGAGTGCAATGGCTAGAGAACTGAGGGTCTTTGGCGAGGTGGACAGGGGTCGCAGCGCTCGAGCTTTATGCACCACTACACCCCTCCTTGGGGCTCCGGCACCCCGGCTACCAGGTTAGCGGGGGAAGGATGGCTGGCTCGCTAGATGGGGCAACACGGTAGTGCTTGAGGACGTGCGAGAGGATTTCATGAAATGCGGGTGCCGCCGCGGTCGAAACTCGCGACGTCTGGGGCTTATAAAAGCTGACCAAGACCACATATTCGGGATCTTCTGCAGGCGCCATACCTGCAAGCGAAATCACGCGATCATCGCCATACCCGGTGGACGTTGCAATTTCTGCGGTACCGGTCTTTGCCGCAACTCGGTAGCCAGGAATTTCTAGAATGTTGCGAAGCGGTCCCTGCGACACGATGGTCTCCATCATTCGCACGGTCTGTTGAGCGGCGCTTGCCGAGACAACCTGGAGGGGTTCCGCAAGAGGCTCCGGAACGAACTCCCCCTCATTGGTCAGACACCCGTCGACCAGTCGCAATGGAACTCTGACCCCGCCATTGGCGAGCGTTTGATAGGACGACGCCATCTGAGCTGCCGTGACTGATATTCCCTGTCCGAAGAATTGGTTGTATCGGGTCACCACGTCAACTTGGTCAACCGGCAAGACCTGGCCAGAGGACTCTCCCAAGAAATCGATGCCGGTGACTTCACCAAACCCAAATTCACGAAAGTAGTTGGTGGCTTCCGCTTTAGGCATCCGGTCGGCGAGGACCGAAATTCCGGTGTTGGAGGAGGTGTGGAGCACACCAGCTGTGGTGAGCTGACGATCATCAGCGACCAGGAAGTTCTTGATGAAGCGGCCGGGGTAGACCTCATAAAATCCGGGGGCAACAATCTTGTCTTCTGAGTAGGTGTACCCACCGTCAATAAGCATCGCGATTCCGACAGATTTCATGATGGAGCCAGGCTCATAGGGTGAGCTGAAGGAACGCGCACCCATGAACTCCACAGGAGACTCTGAAAAGTCATTCGGATCAAAAGTGGGCCAGTCCGCAGCCGCGAGAACGTGCCCATCATCCACCCGGACCACCATGGCCGATCCGTATTGGGCGCCCAGCCTGCTGCCGTGTTCCGCGAGGGTTTGGAGGACGTACCACTGGAGGTCACTGTCAATAGTGAGCTTCACGTCACCACCGTGGATGGGTTCCTCCACCAGTTGGGTGGTGCCGGGGAGTCGAATGCCATCAGCACCCTTTTGGTACGTCGCAGTGCCGTTGATGGCACGCAAGCACGGGTCATATTTACGCTCAACGCCAGCGAGGGGTTCGTCTCTTCCGAGCATGCCTGTGAGGTTCGCCGTGACGGGGCCAAACGGGTAGGTGCGCTCGCGCACCAAATCCATCTGAAGCCAAGGATTGCGCAGTTCTCGCAAAACTTGTCGGTCCTCTGGACTCACGCCCTTCACCAGGTAGGTAAAGTGCGCCTCGGGGTTGCTGTTCACTGCGTAGAGCAACTCATCCGCGTTTGCCCCGGTGATGAGGGCAATCTCCGCCATTGCCGCCATGACTGTGACGGTCTCACCGTCACGACGGAAGTCCCCCACCCTGCGAGGGTCTGCGCTGACGTCATATCGGTCGACATCCGTGGCCAAATCATTTCCAAAACTGTCGACAATCGACCCGCGTGAGGCCCAGATAACCTCACTGGTCGTACGAATCTCCGCGGACTGCTCTTGAAGTTCCGCGGCGCGCACCACTTGAACATCAACGAGTCGCGACACCAGCAAGCCCGCCATGAGGAAGACAACAAGAAGCGCAATGCCCATGCGGCGACTGGAAATGCGCTGATGTGCCATCGTGTTCCGTCTAGCGCGTCACCGGAGAGGGAATGGAACCACCAAACCGGGGCGCAGGCGCCTCTGCTACCGCCACTGTCGAAGCCGTGGGCTCTGCAGTCTGGGGAGTGCCCAGGTCAGCGGTCGGGGGTGCCAAGACATCGGTCGCATCGGCTTCGAGTGCTGTCGCCGTGGAGATTGTGAGGAACACATCCTCCACAATCTCGGGCGCGACAACCGATTCGGTCCCTGCTGTCACAGCAAAAATTTGACCGCTCGCCGTTGCTTCCGCAGGAATCGCTTCGCCCACCACGGCGCCATCAGAGACTCTGATGTAGGCAGGGTTGTTGTCCGGCACCATGCCCATGGACCCTGCCAAGGTGGCGAGAGTGTCGGGGGCAACCAGGGCGCTAATTTCCTCGCCCACAATCTGTTGCTGCTGCTGACTGCCTCGAAGGTCAGTTTTCAGTGAGGCGATTTCATAAGCGCCACCTGACACCGCAATGGAGAGCAAGAGTTGTCCACCTAAAATCGCAAAAATACCGGCCAGCAGCACCACGATATAGCGGAGCTTGGGAACAGCATCAGCCTTCGCCTTCTGGCGTGTCGAGGACACTGCGCGGGGCTTCATTGCCCGAGGCGCGCCTACGACACTGGGAGCTAGAGCAGTCATCGAGATACCTCTTTCACTTTCTCCCCTGCCCGCAAACGGACAGAGGCACTTCGGGGGTTGGAGGCAATTTCTTCGGCGCTTGCTATCTCGGCGCCACGCGTAATCTCACGAAAACTTGGAAGGTGTTCCGGGAGCTCTCGAGGCAGGCCAGCGGGAGCGCTCGAGACGGAGAGCTTCCGAAGCTCCCTCTTCACCAGGCGGTCCTCGCCCGAGTGGTAGGACATGATGGCTACCCGTCCCCCGATGGCGACGCGATCAAAAGCGACGGGCAGTGCTCTGGCCAAAGAATCAAGCTCTTGGTTTACCGCCATCCGAAGCGCTTGGAAGACCCTCTTTGCCGGGTGGCCTTTGTCTTTCAGGGCGTAAGGTGTCGCTTCTTGAAGCACGTCGACGAGATCACCGGTCCGGACAATTGGTGCCTGCAAGCGACGCTCGACAATCGCTCGCGCGTAACGCTTGGCCAGCTTCTCGTCGCCCATGCGGAAGAAGAGGTCAGCCAGGTCAGCCTCCGTGAAGGACTGGAGAATGTCGGCAGCGCTGACGTCATCTTGAGGATTCATCCTCATGTCCAGCGGTGCGTCGTGAGAGTAGGAGAACCCGCGTTCGGGCTTGTCCAGATGCAGGGACGAAACACCTAAATCGAACAAGATGGCACCCGGTGCCTGGTCAGGAACGTGCTCATCCAGTGCGGTGTCCAGGTCGTCATAGCGGCAAAGGGAGAACATCACCCGATCACCGAAAGGCGCCAGGCGCTCGCGAGCTTGAGCCAGAGCTTCCGGATCACGGTCAATACCCAAAACCCTCAGCGCCGGAAGTGCGGCCAGGAACATTTCGGTGTGCCCACCGAGCCCGAGGGTGGCGTCAACCAGAACGGGTGATTCCCCTTGGAGTGCCGGGGAGAGCAACTCGAGAGCCCTTGGCGCAAGGACGGGTATGTGTGAGTAGGTAGCAATCATGATTTACCCGGTGTCCCTGGAGTCAGATTCCCTTCCGTGTGATGACCTGGGACCGGGGAAGGTGACACAGGGCTCACGGAGGGGAGTCAGACTTCAGGGCTACAAAAGCCCAGGAATCACCTCCTCTTCGGTATCAGAGAAGGCTTGCTCGCGTTCTTCGTAGTACTCATCCCATGCGGTAGAGGACCAAATCTCGGCTCTGTTGCCGGCGCCAATCACAGTCAGTTCGCGCTCAAGCCCGGCGTAGTCGCGCAGCGCCGAAGGAATCGTGACCCGGTTTTGCTTATCGGGGATCTCAGAGGAAGCGCCTGACAGAAACAGACGCAGAAAGTCTCGACTGGCCTTCGAGGTCAGGGGTGCCTCTCGAAGCCGCTCAACGTGAGCATCGAAGTCTTTAGAGGTGAAGACGTAAATACATCTCTCTTGACCGCGGGTAAGAACCAGACCGTTCGCGAGCTCGTCGCGAAATCTTGCGGGGAGAATCACTCGGCCTTTGTCGTCGAGCTTGGGGGCGTGCGTACCCAAGAACATGGTGCCCCCCTTTCTTGTCCGGCCACGAGAAGGTATTCACCACTTTACTCCACTTTGCTCCAAATTCAACCACTTTTAGCTTTTTTCTTCCCCGCGTTTTGTGGATCAACTCCACCGCCAGAAACCAAGCAAATACTGGGCGCACACGAAAAAACCGGCCCAAAGGGCCGGTTTTTCGATACCTAACGAAAGTGGGCTAGCGCTCCACTAAGGGCTAAGGGCCTTCTCCGCGCTCCCTGCGCTCCCACCGATCGTTGAGACGATCCATGAAGGAGGACGTACCCGCAGGGCTCTTGGCCCGAGGGGCCGATGGCCGAGTCGATCCGCCATCGGAAGAGGCGCCCGGAAACGCCACCGCCACCATGACGCCGGCGAAGAGAACACCAAAGCCCACAATCCCGACCAGCGTGATGTCGAGAGACACCCCCACCACCATGGTGACAATACCGACAAGGCCCATCAGGACACCTACCGCAATGGCAGTGTAATTCGGCGCCCTCCGGAAGTCCGAGGTGCTCATCACGTCGGCCTCATTCTTGTAGAGGTTGCGCTCCATTTCTTCGAGCAGACGCTGCTCGTGCTCAGAAAGTGGCATGATGTCCTCCCCACTGGTGTGGCTGATTTTCTACAGAGTGTACGCAGATTTCCTGAGGATAGGCTAGGTGCGTGTCAGCGCAGATGAAACTTGTCGATGTAGTCGACTCCCGCATCACCGCCTTCCTCGAAGCTCGTTCAGAGGAGATGTCCCACATCTCCCCCGACCTCGAGCACATCCTGGCCTATGCCAACAGCATGCTTGGCAGCGGAAAGCGCTTCCGCGCTCGCTTCTGCTACTGGGGCTGGAGGGCAATCGATCAAGAAGTTGAGGGTGACCCTTTCGGGGGTGTCGAGACATTGGAGGACGCATCGCCGGTCATCGCCCTCGCGACCTCGTTGGAGGTTTTTCACGCAGCGGCACTCGTCCATGACGACATCATGGATAATTCCGATACCCGCCGCGGACTCCCGGCCGCACACAAAGCATTCGAGCGAGTTCACCGCGACCGCTCCTACTCCGGATCCACAGAGCACTTCGGCACGTCGACCGCTCTCTTGCTGGGCGATCTCCTGTTGGCGTGGAGTGACGACCTCCTGACTCATGCGCTCTCCACCGTGCGCCCCGAGATTGTGGCGGCGACCCGTTCTCAGTTCTCGACCATGCGTCAGGAAGTAACACTGGGCCAGTATCTTGACATCCACGAGGAAGCTGCATGGCATCATCACGGTGAGAGCGAACGGCTGGAGCGAGCGCTCAGAGTCGTGACCTACAAGTCAGCGAAGTACAGCATGGAAGCGCCCCTCCTGATTGGCGCTTCGCTCGCCGGTGCCAAACCCCACCAGTTGGAAGATCTCTCCTCCTTCGGCCTACCCTTGGGAATCGCTTTTCAGCTCCGAGACGATGTGTTAGGTGTCTTCGGCGACTCGGAACTAACCGGGAAACCTTCAGGCGACGACCTGCGGGAGGGCAAGCGCACCGTCCTCATCGCTCGAGCAGAAGCTTCCATGCCCGAAAGCGCGAAGCGTGTTTTCAACGAACTCTTGGGAGACCGAACCCTGGACCCAGACCAGATTGACGTCATGCAGTCCACGCTCCGAGATACGGGTGCGTTGGATGAAGTTGAAGAGATGATTCAGCATTACGCCGACACCGCCATGGCGGCACTCGAGAGCGCGCAAATTACCGAAGGAGCGCGGGCCGAGCTCCGCCGCCTGGCAGATGCCGTCACGAGGCGAAACTCCTAGAGGGCGAGGGTTTGCGCGAGCCTGCGAACTTCCGTCTTGCGCCCGTTCCGAATGGCATCAATGGGGCTGGTTCCCAAAACATCATGAGGTTCGATCAACCACTGGAGAGCGCTCTCAGGAGAGAAACCTCCATCAATGAGCACGAGAGCAGTGCCCTTGAGGTCTGCGACAGGGGAACCCTCATCGAGAAAGATGTCAGGAATCCGAAAAACGCCGTCTTCCTTTCGCCCCAGTAGCGCTCGGTCTTCGACCAAGCGATGCACTTTGCCGGGGGTGAGCGACAATCGCTCGCATACGTCAGGGACACTGAGCCAGGTGATGGCAGAGGGGCTTGTCACGCTCATAAGGGTCCCACGTTCTGCTCCTCGAGCGCCAGTGGGGACGCAGGGGGTTTCCAGCCCTTATGTTTCCAACAGGTTAACTGCTGTAACATCTGTCACAGTGATTGACGCAGGTATCATCCTGTGACACCGTTGTTGCACGGAGCGTCGCTACGCCCGTCAGCGCTGTGCCACGAAACGATGGAAGACATGACACACCAGGACCCCCACGCTCAGACCTCTGAGGCATTCGAGGAATCTCTCGAGCACTCAGTTTTTCGGGGTCTTTCTCCACGGCTCGAAACTTTTCAGGAATGCGAAAGTGCCTCCGGCGCTGTGGCTCGAGGCCTCATGGGCGCGCTCCCCTTCGTCATGACGGGAACACTCGCAACAAGTGCAATTGTCACACCTGGCCTCGTTCAACACTCCGCCCAGCCTGCGGAGCCCGGTGCCAGCGCTGATCACGCCAATGATCAGCGCCCAGGATTTGGTGAGCGACTCTCTGGAGCTTTTCTTCCCGTGGCCCATTCTGTTCTCTCGGCTGTTCGGCCCGACCTCCCGGCGACCTACGTGGTGCAAGGAGGCGACACTATTTCCTCTATTGCCGACAGCTTTGGAATCCCGACACCCGCCGTGTTGACCCTCAATGCGTTGAGTTGGAACGCTGTCCTTCACCCGGGACAGGTACTCAAGTTAAGCGCAGAGCCCACGAAAAAGGCGGCGGCATCGCCTGCTCGAGTGGCCGGCAATGCTTACCTCGTCCAATCTGGCGAAACAGTGAGCACCATCGCCGATCGTTTGGGGATATCAACAACCGCCCTCACCCAGGCCAATAATCTGACTGAAGATTCCACCATTTATGCAGGTCAGATGATTCGCATTCCGGGCTCCACCGCTCCCGTCGTGGAGCGTGACGCTGAGCTCGTCATGCCAGCCCTGGCATCTGCCCCGACCATCATCCCCGCCTCCGTTGAGTCCACTGACCAGGTGATGTCCAGCAAAGACGAGAGCGAAGATCAGGAGCAAACCTCGAATGATTCCCGCGAGGTTTTTGATGCTGCCGATATCGAGCTAGCCGAAAAGCCCGCCCTGATTACTGTCAAGGTACCCACCCCTCAAGCCCCCGTTGCGGCGAAGAAGGTCACGCC
>CAZPBS010000013.1:6066-14892 GCA_964584925.1 uncultured Microbacteriaceae bacterium | reverse complement strand
TTACTGTCAAGGTACCCACCCCTCAAGCCCCCGTTGCGGCGAAGAAGGTCACGCCCGTCGCCACTCCTGTCGTGAAGAAGGAGACGCCTGCGCCGAGCCAAGCACCGGTCACCCCTGCAGAATCTGAGCCTGCAGAGAGCGAAGAAGAGGCCGAACCCACATCCTCTATCGGGCAACCTGTGACCGGTAGCGTGACGCCACTCAACGATGAAAGACGGACCAACGCTCAAATCATTGTCAATGTTGGGCGGGAGATGGGAATCTCCGACTACGGAATTGTGATTGCGCTCGCCACTGCCATGCAGGAATCGTCGTTACGCAACATCAACTGGGGAGATCGCGACTCTGTGGGTCTCTACCAGCAACGTCCCTCCTCCGGTTGGGGAACTGTCGAGCAAATCATGGACCCGGCATACGCAACGCGCCTGTTCTTTGGTGGCCCCAACAACCCCAACGCAGGTAAGACGCGAGGTTTGCTGGACATCGCAGGGTGGGAGTCCATGGCCTTGACAGTTGCTGCCCAACGAGTTCAGATTTCTGCCTACCCCGAGGCTTACGCAAAGTGGGAGCCGAGCGCTTGGGCTTGGCTTTATGAATTGACCTAGTGGAGTGGCAACCGCAGGGCTGACTAAGCCCTGCGTACAATCCGAAGAATGGATACTCCACCTACTGATCCGCTCCTTGGCAGGCTGGTGGATAAGCGCTATCTCATTGAGAGCAAAGTAGCTCGAGGTGGCATGGCCACCGTGTATCAAGCGATGGATCTGCGGCTCGAACGTCCTGTGGCCATCAAGATTATGCACCCTCACCTCGCCGAGGATGGCGACTTCACGAAACGTTTTATCCAGGAAGCTCGCCAGGCCGCGAGACTCGCCCATCCCAACATTGTCAACGTGTTTGACCAGGGGCAAGACGGTTCCATCACCTTCATCGTCATGGAGTACCTTCCCGGCATCACCCTCCGGGAACTGCTGCAGGACTTTGGCGCCCTCACCCCTGCACAAACCGTCGACATTGTTCGCGCAGTCCTGCAAGGCCTCGACGCAGCCCACTCTGGGGGTATCGTCCATCGAGACCTTAAACCAGAAAATGTTCTCCTCGCCGATGATGGTCGCATCAAAATCGCCGATTTTGGTCTCGCTCGCGCCTCAACCCACAACACCGCGACCTCGCAGGCCCTCCTCGGAACCATCGCTTATCTCAGCCCTGAACTGATCAGTCGTGGTGAGGCTGACTTGCGCAGCGATATCTACGCACTGGGCATCATGATGTTCGAGATGCTCACCGGTTCCCAGCCTTATCAAGGCGACCAAGCGGTCACCATCGCTTATCAACACCAGAACGATATTGTCCCCCCGCCCAGCTCAAAGAACTCGGCGATACCGGCGCAATTCGATGAGCTCGTCGATTGGTGCACAAGGCGCTCCCCCGAGGAGCGTCCTCCTCACGCCAGGGCTGTCTTGGAGCACCTGGTCGAGGTCGAAAAACTTTTGGGTGCCGCGTCACTGGCCACCGCGACGATGGATCTCAATCAGACAGTGGCCATGACGCAGAGACTGTCTCCCTCGGATGCCCAAGACACAGAAGTCTTGGATCCTAAATCTGCTGTCTTCAACGGCTTGGAGCCTGCGCCCACCCAAGCCATCGCCATAGACGAGCTTCCTGCGCAAGAGCCAGTGCGTGATCGGCGACCGCCTCGCGGGAGGCGCCTTGCACTCCTCGGAACGCTTGTCCTACTGCTGGTGGTCGGTGGAGGCGGTGGAGCTGCCTGGTGGTGGTTCACAGGCCCAGGCGCATTGGTGAGCGTTCCCGACGTCTCCGGGACATCCGTTCTGGAGGCAACAGCGACTCTGGTGGAGGCGGAACTCACAGTCTCCGAGGCAGTCTTGGAGGAATTTGACCTCGTGCTCCCGGAGGGGACAGTGAAAGGTACGACACCTCCAGCAGGCACTGAAATCGAGAAACAGAGCGAGATACGCCTCATCGTCTCCTTGGGTCCAAACCCCGTGGCTGTTCCCGCAATATCTGGCCAAGCCCTGGACGAGGTACGTAGTGCTTTGGAGACCGTGAACCTGATTCTCGGAACAACAAGTCCCGAGTTCAACGACTTCGTCCAGCGAGGCTCAGTCCTGCGTCTCATGGATGAAGCTGGCACCACTCTGGCAGCTGGATCGCAAGTGCTCGCCGGTTCCACGGTGAACGCAGTGGTCTCCGCAGGAGCGCTGCCCGATGTCACTGGGCTACCAGTCGATGAGGCCCGAGAGATTCTCCAAGACGCTGGCGTTACCGGAGTCGTCGGGGGTGACGGTGCTTTCTCCGACACTGTTCCCGAAGGTTACGTCGTCGAAGTTTCTCTACCTGCGGGAGCAACACCGCGTCCCGGTGACACCCTCACTCTCATCGTCTCCAGAGGCCCAGAGCTCGTGATGGTTCCCGATCTGGTCGGCGAGACCATTGCGGACGCCAAGGACATTCTGGAGGGACTGGGCTTTGAGGTCGAGGTGCGCTCAGAGTTTCCCGAATCCGATTGGGACCGCTCGTTTGCGCGCGTCACCAGCCTGAGCCCGAGCTCCGGTCAGGAGATCGCCAAGGGCGCCTTGGTGATCATCCGCAGCTTCGTTTAGGAGTTGCTGAGTTCCTCTGCCACCAAGAACGCGAGCTCTAGGGACTGCTGGTGGTTGAGTCGCGGGTCACACAAAGATTCGTATCGAGTTTCCAGACCCAACTCGTCGATGTTCTGGGAACCCCCCAAACACTCGGTCACGTCATCACCGGTCAGCTCCACATGGATTCCACCAGGGTGTGTGCCCACCTCACGATGAGACTCGAAGAAGCCCTTCACCTCGTCGACTACGTCATCGAAGCGGCGGGTCTTGTAACCGGTCTGAGTCGTAATGCCGTTGCCGTGCATCGGGTCGGTGACCCACAGCGGCGTTATTCCTAGCTCTTGGGAGGCTTTCAACAACGGTGGCAGTTTCTCGCGAATTTCTCCCGCCCCCATTCTGGTGATGAACGTCAGGCGACCTGGTTCACGCTCGGGATCCAGGAGGTCGGAGAGCTTCTTCAGAGTGTCCGGGGTGCTGGAGGGACCGAGTTTCACCCCGATGGGGTTTCTCACACGAGAGAAGAAGTCAACATGAGCGCCGTCAAGATCTCTCGTCCGCTCACCGATCCACAGGAAGTGACCCGAGGTTACGTATGGCAGACCTGTCCGCGAGTCAATGCGCGTGAGGGCACGTTCGTATTCCATCAGCAGACCTTCATGGCTCGCATAAAACTCAACACGCTTGAGTTCATCAAAATCGGCGCCCGCGGCTTCCATAAACTTCACCGCTCGGTCAATCTCGCGGGCCAAACCTTCGTAGCGAGCATTGGCGGGGTTTTCTGCGAAACCCTTATTCCAGCTGTGCACCATCCTCAGGTCAGCAAAGCCACCTTGGGTGAACGCTCTGATCAGATTCAGCGTCGAAGCAGCCGTGTGGTAACCCTGGAGCATTCTGGAGGGGTCTGGGGTCCTAGATTCTTCCGTGAAGTCATACCCGTTGACAATGTCTCCGCGGTAGGCGGGCAACGTGACACCATCGCGCGTTTCGTCGTCGTTAGAGCGAGGCTTAGCAAACTGGCCTGCCATTCGACCCATCTTCACAATAGGAAGTGACGCGCCGTAGGTGAGCACCACCGCCATCTGAAGGATTGTTTTGACACGGTTTCGGATCTTGTCGGCGGTGGCGCCAGCAAAGGTCTCAGCGCAGTCGCCGCCCTGAAGCAGGAAGGCTTCACCTCGAGCGACGCGAGCGAGCCGGTCACGCAACATGTCCACTTCACCGGCAAACACCAAAGGCGGAACGGTGGAAAGCTCAGCAACGATAGCCGCTGCCGCGCTGGGGTCTGGCCATTGCGGTTGTTGCTTGATGGGCAGGGAATGCCAATGATCCAAACCCGCAACGACTTGGGGGTCTGGTGTCACGACGTTCTCGCTGTAATCCACTGTGTCCATCTCTCTAGCGGCTCGCGGCCGAAGAACAGCCTACTGGAGGCTGCGTGCGCGCTTCTGTGTCAGGCCTGTTGGCTTCGGATGGTGGATGCATAAACATCCACATACTCCTGCTCGCTGAGCTTGTTCATCTCATAGATGATCTCGTCCGTTATCGAGCGCAGGACAAAACGGTCGCTCTCCATCCCCTCAAAACGAGAGAAATCGAGTGGTTCGCCGATCACCACACCTACTCTGTGCACCTTCGGGATGTTGGATCCCAGAGGCATCACTTTCTCGGTTCCGATCACTGCTGCAGGAATCACCGGCACGTGAGCCTCAAGAATCATGCGGGCCACACCGGTTCGCCCTCGATACATCCGACCATCCGGGCTCCTGGTCCCCTCCGGGTAGATCGCCAATACTCCCCCATCAGCAAGAACTTGAAGGCCCGCGTTCAGTGATGCTTCTGATGCTTTCCCCCCAGAGCGATCAATGGGTAGCTGTCCTGCGGACGTCATAAAGAAGCGAATAAACCACCCCTTGATGCCCTTCCCGGTGAAGTAATCACTCTTCGCCAAGAACGCCATCTGGCGGTCGATCATCAACGGCAGAAAAACTGAATCCACAAACGACAAATGGTTACAGACGACAATCAATGGTCCCGTGCGAGGAACATTCTCGAGCCCCTTCACCCAGGGGCGGAACACCGTGGTCAGCAGGGGTCCAATGACCCAATGCTTCATCAACCAATAGAACACATGCGCCTCCGGAGTCGGACTTCCAGACTAGGCCTCTGAAGCCACCCGCGCACGGGCAAGGTCTGCAGCCCCCACAACTCCGGCACTGTTCCCCATGGTGGCCACGGCGATGTCCGCAATCGGTCTCTTGTTTCCGGCCCCGTAGGTCTCCCTAAAACTCTCGCGAATGGGAGCCAACAAGAGCTCACCTGCACTGGCAACGCCGCCACCAATGACGATGCGCTGAGGGTCTGTCACCGCCACCAAGGACGTGATACCTCGCCCAATCGCCCTCGCTACGCCTTCCAGCGCACCAAGAGCGTCGGGGTTCCTCTGAACGAGCAAGTCCGTGAGGGCTGCTTGCGTCAGAGATTCATCACCCAGGCGCTCTCTCGCGTCCCGCATTAGGGCTGTTCCCGATGCGTATTGCTCAAGGCATCCGTAACTGCCGCAGCCACAAAGACGACCTCCCGGCTCAATGATGATGTGGCCAAGCTCTGCTGCCATCCCAAACCCGCCAACCAACAACCGTCCATCATCAACGAGGGCTCCTCCCACCCCGGTCCCAATAGTGAGCATCAGCATGGACGTAACATCGCGCGCCGCGCCGAATCGAAACTCACCCCAACCCGCAGCATTCGCATCGTTTTCAAGAACAACGGGAACACCAAGACGTTCGGTCACGGCCGCCTTCAGAGGGAAATTTTGCCAGGCAATGTTCGGAGAGAAGAAGATGCTGTCGCGCTCGGCGTTGAGAAAAGCCGCCACGGCAACACCGACTGCGGAAAGCGTCTCCTTGCCCCCCAGCTCGTGAAAAATCTCAGCCAGGGCGTCCAAGATGCCCTCGGGATTATCAGGAGTGGTTGGGCGCGATGCCTGAGCGAGAACCTCGCCGTCTGGAGAGACTCGGGCTCCCGCAATTTTCGTTCCACCAATGTCTAACCCGAGCGCATCCACAGCCGATAAGTCTAGGCGCTCCACACCGGCTGGTAACGCGCGAGAGCTATGCCCTTCCAAACCACTCAGAGTCACGAATGGCCTGCAACGCGTGTTTCTTATGCTCCGGCGCAAGCCCCTGGAAGTAGAGAACTCCTTCGAGGTGATCAAGCTCGTGCTGAAGAGCCTGGGCCATGAGACCTTCCCCTTCAACCTCGACGCGGTCTCCCTCGAGGGTGAAGCCTTCTGCTATCGCGTGCGGGTAGCGCTGGCGCGGGTAGGTGAAGCCGGGAACCGAAAGGCACCCTTCCGACATATCCTCGGGCTCCCCCCACACTCTCACCAATCGAGGATTCAGGAGATAACCCACTGCCCCATCGATGTTGTAGCTGAAGGCCCGGAGACCCACACCAATCTGATTGGCAGCAACTCCAGCCCTGCCCGGGATTTTGACAGTATCCAGGAGGTCAGCAACCAGTTGTTGAATACGGGGAGACACAAGATCCACGGGGTCCGTGGGGCTCGTCAGAATAGGGTCGCCAAAGAGCCGAATGGGACGCTCGGCCATTAGCGGACCGAGGAGTCCTCAGCCATTCCCTCGACAACAAGCGCCGCCAAGTCGCGCGCGGCCTCTCGCGTGTAGGGGCTCAAGCGAGACCAGTCAACGATGGAACCGGCAGCCAGGTAGGGGTCGTAGGGAATACGGACAACATCCCTCACCCGAGACACAAAGTGCTGTTCAATTTCGTCGAGCTTCACGACGTTGGTGCCCTGAGTTGCCGTGTTCAAAGCCACGACAGCCCTGCGAACGAGCTCTGCGTAGCCGTTAGCCTCCAACCAGGTGAGGGTCTCCGAGGCGAGTCTCGCCTCATCCACACTTCCGCCCGAGACCACGACGAGTCCATCGGCGCGCTCCAACGTGGGTCGCATCACTGAGTGGACGACACCCGTTCCGCAGTCCGTCAGGACGATGGAGTAGAACCGAGCGGCCTGGTCGGCAACAACGTTGTAATCGTCCTCATCGAACGCTTCGGAGAGCAGCGGGTCGGTGTCAGAGGCCAACACATGGAAACGTGTCTTGTCCTTGGAGACGAGCTCCGCGAAATCCGTGAAGGAGGAAATACCTGAGGCGAGATTTACGACATCACGCACTGTGGCACCGGTGGACCTCGCGACACGTTCGGCGAGGGTTCCCCGGTCCGGATTCGCATCAATGCCAAGAACGCGATCGTCTCGCACTTCGGCGAGAGCCATGCCCAAGAGAGTGGTGACGGTAGTTTTGCCGACTCCACCCTTGCGAGTGAGGACTGGAACAAAGCGAGATCCATGGTCAAAGGGGTGAGAAATCCGGCGATCCAACGCTTTTCGTTCACGCACGGCTCGGGAGTCACCCACGTTGATGGAGTGAAAAGAGATTTCGTAGAGGAATCTTTGCCAGAACCCTTCGGGAACTTCGCGGTACCGACCAGAGGAATCGATCAGGCGATCGTCAGTCAGCATCGCTGCCGGCTCAGGAGCTTCCCCGCGCGCCTCAGCGCGACGGTGATACAACTCGTCACCTGTGGACTTGACCGCGAGGGTGATGCTCTCATCCCCAACGACCTCCGGAGCACCCGCATCCACGGTCTCAGCATCCACTGAAACTTCCACCACCTCAGGCAGGTCCTCTGCTGAAGGAGTGGGGTTTGTTTTTTTGGCCATTGAGTGGATCCTTGTCTCACTAATGTCGGAGAAGAACGAGTCTAACTGGTGGAGGACATCACCAAATGGGTTTTAGTCAGCCGCGATCTCCAGAATGAGATCTCCCGCTTCCACTTGCTGAGTCTTAGGGATTGCCCAGCGGGCCACGACCCCTGAGACAGCTGCGCTGATTCCTGCTTCCATTTTCATGGCTTCAATTGTGGCCACCACGTCACCCTCGGCCACAGCATCCCCCACGTCTGCAGACACCGTGACAACTCCCGAGAAAGGGGCGGCAACGTGACGGGGGTTCTGAGGATCAGCCTTTTCCGCGTGAGTCACCTGAACATCGATTGACGTGTCACGAATACTGATCGGTCGCATCTGGCCATTCAGCGCAGCAACGACTGTCCGTATACCCCGGTCATCAGGCTCTGAGATTGATTCCAGGGACACATAGAGACTGACACCCGGCTCCACCTCCACGACCGATTCTTCGCCGAGTGGGAGCCCATAGAGGTAGTCACGGGTTTTGATGACGGAAACGTCACCGAATGCTTCTTGAACTTCTCGATACTCCGCTGTAGGGCCAGGGAACAGCAGGGTGTTGAGCATGTCTTGTCGATCTCTTCCGGGCACAGCAAGCGCAGCTTCTTGCTCCTCCGTGAGATCGGTGAGAGTAGGCTTTCTGGTCTTTCCCTCGAGAATCTTCGATCGGAAAGGCTCAGGCCATCCACCCGGCAGGTCACCCAGCTCCCCCGCCATGAAGCCGACAACGGAGTCTGGTATGTCATAAGCGCCAGGGTTTGCTTCAAAATCTGCAGGGTCAACATCCATGGCCACGAGGTGAAGTGCTAGGTCTCCGACCACTTTGCTCGAGGGTGTGACCTTGGTGGGGCGACCCAGCATTCGGTTCGCTTGGGCATACCAGTCTTCGATGTCTTCGAAACGATCCGCAAGACCCAAGGCGATCGCTTGCTGTCGGAGATTGGAGAGTTGCCCACCCGGAATCTCGTGGTGGTAAACGCGCCCTGTGGGCCCGGGAAGGCCCGACTCAAAGGGAAGATAGGTCTTCCGTACTGCTTCCCAATAGGGCTCAAGGGCAGACACTGCACCCAGGCTCAGGCCGGTGTCGCGCTCAGTGTTCTCCAGGGCAGCGACGAGAGAAGACAGAGACGGCTGGCTCGTAGTCCCTGCCATCGCCGCGTTCGCAGCGTCGACAGCGTCCACTCCGGCGGCACTCGCGGCCAAGAGTGTCGCGAGTTGCCCGCCTGCCGTGTCATGGGTGTGTAAGTGAACAGGAGTGTCGAATCTTTCCCTCAGGGCGGCCACCAGTCGGGAGGCGGCTTCTGCTCGCAACAAGCCGGCCATGTCTTTAATGGCCAGGATGTGGGCCCCTGCCTCCACCATCTCTTCGGCTAAACGTAGGTAATAGTCGAGGGTGTACAAATCTTCTGCCGGGTCTAGCAAGTTCCCGGAGTAGCACAATCCCACCTC
>CAZPBS010000013.1:0-5966 GCA_964584925.1 uncultured Microbacteriaceae bacterium | reverse complement strand
CCCAGGAAACGCAGGGCAACGTCGTAAGTTGCCCCTCCCCACGCTTCGATCGAGAACAACTGCGAAGTTGTCGCCGCCACAGCGGGAAGGACCTCGATGAGGTCTTTGGTGCGGACCCTAGTCGCAAGCAACGATTGGTGAGCATCACGGAACGTCGTCTCTGTGACTGCCAGCGCACGAGAAGCACGGAGATCTTTCGCGAAACCTTCCGGACCCAACTCCATCAAACGCTGTTTTGATCCAGCGGGGGGCGTGCTCTTGGCAACTTCTGGCAACTTGGTGATCGGATCCACGACTAAGGGAGCGTCTCCGTGAGGTTTGTTAACGCTCACGTCAGCAATCCAGGTCAGAAGCTTGGTGCCTCGGTCTTTACTCGAGCGCGATCGGACAAGATGGGGCCGCTCATCGATGAACGAAGTGGAGAGATCACCGGCGAGGAAGGCCTCATCATCGACCACTGCCTGGAGGAAAGAAATATTGGTGGAGACTCCTCGAATCCGGAACTCTGCAAGACCTCTCCTGGCTCGAGAGACGGCTATGTCGAAGGTTCTCCCTCGCGTGGTCATCTTGGCCAACATCGAATCGAAGTAGGGAGAGATTTGGGCTCCCTGGTTGACCGTTCCGCCGTCCAGTCGAATTCCTGCCCCGCCAGGAGAACGATAGGTCGTTATTTTTCCGGTGTCGGGTCGGAAGTCTGCTCCCGGGTCTTCGGTCGTAATGCGACACTGCATGGCAAAACCGCGCAGCACAATGGTCTCTTGCGAGAGCCCGATTGACTCCAGGGATTCACCGGAGGCAACCCGGATTTGGGTGTGGACGAGGTCCACATCCGTGACCTCTTCGGTGACGGTGTGCTCCACCTGAATCCGGGGGTTCATTTCAATGAAGACGTGTTGCCCGGCTCGTTCTCCTGCGGTGTCCACGAGGAACTCCACGGTGCCCGCATTCTCGTAACCAATCGACTGTGCGAAGGCAATGGCATCCCTAAGAATGGCCTGCCGAATCGAGTCATCAAGGTTCGGAGCCGGGGCAATCTCAATGACTTTTTGGTGGCGACGCTGGACCGAGCAATCACGCTCAAACAAGTGCAGCGTGGTCCCCTGCTTGTCTGCCATGATCTGGACCTCGATATGGCGTGGTCGAACCACCGCCTGTTCCACAAACATCCGGCCATCACCAAAGGCTGTCTCAGCCTCTCGCATGGCCGCCTCGAGAGCAGGCCTCAGGTCTTCTGGTGTGTCGACCCTGCGCATACCTCGGCCACCACCGCCAGCTACAGCTTTCGCAAAAATAGGGAAGCCAATGTCCTTGGCCGCGGCGACAAGTGCATCCAGGTCAGTAGTCGCTTCGCTGGAGGCCAAGACGGGAACGCCTGCCTTGATGGCGTGCTCCTTGGCGGTGACCTTGTTCCCTGCCATCTCCAGGACCGAGGCAGGAGGGCCCACAAAAACTATCCCTGCCTCTTCACAGGCTCTGGCCAAATCAGGGTTCTCGCTCAGAAACCCGTATCCCGGGTAAATGGCATCGGCACCAGAGAGCTTCGCAACCCGCATGATCTCGTCAATGGTGAGGTAGGCGCGCAAGGGATGGCCAGGTTCGCCAATCTGATACGCCTCATCCGCTTTCATGCGATGGAGGGAAAAACGGTCCTCAAAGGGATATACCGCAACAGTTTTGAGACCCAGTTCGACGGCAGCCCGAAAAGCACGAATGGCGATTTCACCGCGATTCGCCACAAGAATTTTGCTAACCATCGATCGTGCCTTTCTGGACAGCCAGCACACTCCCCCGCCTGGCGTCCTTAGCCCTAAGCCTAGCCAAGGCTAAGCTAGCCACGATGCGCGTAATTAGTCTGAGTTCACTCAAAGGTGGCGTCGGAAAGACCACCGTGACTCTCGGGCTTGCCTCAGCAGCTTTCGCCAGGGGACTCAGGACTCTGGTGGTCGATATGGACCCACAATCGGATGCCTCCACCGGCATGGATGTCATTGTCGGCCGCCATCTCAACATTTCCCACCTTCTCGCCTCACCTCGCTCCTCCCAGGTGAGGCACGCCATTGTTCCCAGTGGCTGGACCCGAAGCCACAAGGGAACAGTCGACGTTCTCCTGGGGTCTCCCTCCGCAATGGCCTTTGACTCCCCCAGCCTCACGAAGCGGGAGATTTGGCGTCTGGAGGAGATACTGGCTGCCGTTGAGGATGACTACGACATTGTGCTGATTGACTGCCCACCCTCGCTTAACGGTCTCACCCGCATGGCGTGGACGGCGAGCGATCGCGTAGCCGTAGTGACGGAACCAGGGTTGTTCTCTGTCGCGGCGACGCAACGAGCATTTAGAGCAGTTGATGAGCTCAGGCGTGGTGTGTCACCTCGGCTGCAGCCCCTCGGAGTCATTGTGAACAGGGTGCGCCCACAATCGATCGAACACCAGTACCGCATCGACGAGCTGAAGCAGATGTTTGGAGCTCTGGTCCTGCAACCCGAATTGCCCGAAAGAGCAGCTCTTCAGCAGGCACAGGGCGCTGCCAGCCCTCTCCACGTCTGGCCGGGCGAAAGCGCGGAAGAGATGGCCCTGAACTTCGACCTGATTTTGGACAGAGTTATTCGCTCAGTGCAACTGGCGACACCCGAGTCCGCCTAGCTAGCGCGCTGATTGCGGCGGGCCGCAAGCTCATCACGAGGGTCAATCCCCGCGTTTGTGGCTTCCACTGAGACGAGAGACGACTCAACCTCGCGCAGGACTTTGCCCACTGCAATACCGAAGACACCCTGTCCGCGGCTCACGAGGTCGATGACCTCGTCGTTGGAGGTGCAGAGATAGACGCTAGCTCCATCGGACATCAGCGTCGTTTCCGCCAAGCCGGTGATGCCTGCTGCCCGAAGCTGCTCGACCGCGACACGAATTTGCTGAAGGGAGATTCCTGTGTCGAGAAGTCGCTTCACCAGCTTCAACACCAGAATGTCGCGAAAACCATAGAGACGCTGTGATCCGGAGCCGTGAGCGCTCTGCACGGTGGGTTCCACCAACCCGGTGCGAGCCCAGTAGTCCAGCTGGCGATACGTAATACCGGCAGCGCTCGCGGCAATCTGCCCGCGGTATCCCTGCTCTTCTTCAATAATCGGCAGGCCGTCGGTGAACAGTAAATCCTTGGCGTACTGCTCAGTGGTGTTGTCTGAGGAAGCCATCTCTCACCTAACCTTAATCTTCAACTTGACCCTTAGGGGTGCCCGCTTACGATACCCGCAATCGGCAATTCTCATGGCTAAGAAGCCACGCTCACCCTCTGGCGTGTCGCCAAGGAGGATTCTATGACTCTAGCTTGTTGATGGCGTCCCTCGTGAGGACCTGCCGCAGAGTGCTGAGAATGTCAGAGAGCTCGCGGCCTTTATCGCGGAACTCATCTTTTGACATTTTTTTGCTCGCACTTCGAGACGCACTAACCGCCTGAGACACGAGGCCGACCTCGCGATCGACTGCCAGACGCATCCCGCGAAGGTGGCGAGGCTCCAGCCCAAACTTCGACGCATCCACAATGGACTTCAACACCACAGCATCGTGTTCCGAGTAGATTCGCTTCGGTTCAATGAGTCCAGCTGTAATAGCTCCCTCCAAGACACTGGCGAGCGCACCGGTTTGCTCCAACAGCTCCTGCTTGGTCAACCGCTGAGAATCAATGACCTTCACGCTTCCCGTCACAGGGCCAGCATGAGGAAGAACAGGGCTCTTCCCCTCGTCTAGTTCATCGAGGTACTGCTTGATGACCCGCAAGGGAAGGTAATGATCGCGCTGCACAGTCAACACAAAACGAAGACGATCAACATCGGAGGAAGAATACGTCCGGTAACCAGCGGGGGTGCGACCGGGAGAAACCAATTCCCGATCCTCGAGAAAGCGGAGCTTAGAAGGAGAGAGGTCGGAGAACTCGGGAGTGAGTTTTGCCAAGACTTGGCCGATGGAGAGAAGCTGGGGTCTGCTGCTTTCGGACGCAGGTCGCCTCGCTACGTTCGCGCTCATGAGGCGGATTCTCCAGCGTCTCGGTGCGAACGCGACGCGTAGAAAGTCATTCGAAACTTTCCGACCTGAACCTCGGCACCATCGTGGAGCAGGGCCTGGTCAACGAGGACACCATCGAAGTAGGTCCCATTGAGCGATCCCATGTCTTTAACCTCGAAGGAGCTACCGTGTCGGACAAATTCTGCGTGGCGCCTGGAGACCGTCACATCATCAAGAAAGATGTCAGCCTCAGGATGCCGACCCGCGACCGTGGAGTCTTGGTCGAGAAGAAACCTGGCTCCTACGTTCGGGCCTTTGCGCACGATCAGCAATGCCGACTCGGCGGGAAGGGCGGCGATAATTTCCTGCTCTTCCAGTGAGACACCTGACTCAAGTCCCTGCAGCTTCTGCTGGAACTCCGGACCAAACTTCTGTGTTGGGTCGGGGGCCCCTGGGCTGTCCGGGCCGGTCGGTGTCTCGCTCATTCCACTCCCTCGATGGTCGAGTTCACCCTATCTCAAGAAATGACCCTGTCGCGAGTCGCCCTCCGTGCAATCGCCACGGCGTCAAAAAGGTAGGAAAAACCCACGACCCAGTAGAGCACCACCGCTGCCAGAGCGATGGGCCAGGCAATCATCATGAGCACTCCCCCAACGCTTTCAGAGAAGTACTCGCTGACCATCACACTCAGGAGGAACAGCGGAAGCACAAAGAGCAAACCAAAGGTCGCGACCTTTCCCCACCACTTAACGGGGAGTGTCCCTGCGCCAAATCGCACCATCACCAGCCCGCCTACCCCCAAGAGAGCATCACGAAGCATCACGGCAATGACAAACCACCACGGCACAACGTCCTGGATAGCCAGAGCGATAACGGTCGCGGCAATGAAAAGTCGGTCGGCAAAAGGGTCAAGGAACTGCCCCAGCTTGGTGATTTCGTTCATGCGACGCGCAATCATGCCGTCAACGAAGTCGGTCAGGACGGCCACGACCAGAAGGATGAACGCCGGAAGTAGACGGTCCTCGATGACCCACCAGAGAAAAACCGGGATCGCCATGAGCCGAAGAACGCTGACGACGTTAGCCAAGGTGAAAACCTTGGAGCTTGCGACCTGCTCATCGACCATGGGCTCAGTGTAAGAGTGAAAAATGAATTATCAGGGACTTCACAGCGCCACTCGTGCCGAGATACCCGCTACCTGGAGAAGAGAGAGTTACTCTGTGGGAATGTCGTGCATCAGATTCAACACCACTGCCATGAAATCCCAGCTGGACGAAGCTCGCAGTGCAGGGTTGGGCAACGACCCGGTGGCATCTTTCCTCTCGCCTGAAATCACGGAATCCAAGGTGAAGCGCATCGTCACGATGTCGGAAGACCCGAACCCCAAGATTCGAGAGAGCGCAGCGCTCTCGTATCACGCCCCGCTGTCGGTGTATGAAAAGCTCGCGAAGGACCCCGACGAAGGTGTCCGCAGTTGCCTCGCTCGCAACCAGACGACGCCCTGTGATGTGTTGCGCACGCTCTCCAAGGACTCGTCCGAAACGGTTCGCGCTTTCGTAGCGATCAACTATTACGTCCCCGAGGACGCCATGGAAGAGCTGGCTAAGGACACTAGCCCCACCGTCCAGAAGCTCGTCGCCTGGAAAGCGTCACTCAAGGACGACGCTGAACTCGTTTCCGCCTAATCCCCGGCTTGGTGCCATTTCTTCGGAAGCACAGCGGCGATCGCGACGAGTGTTTTGTATCGAAAGCTCGGAATCGTGACCGCCCTGCCTGCTTCAACGGCCTTGAGTGAGCGCTCCACAACGTAGGGGGCGCGCAACCAGAGGAAGCTCGGAAACATGGTGATATCCATCTTCATCCGTTGGTGAAACTCCGTCCTGGTGAAACCGGGCGCCACTGCGCTGACATGAACGCCTCGAGATTTGTAGGTGGCGTTGAGAGACCGAGCCATAGTCAAACCCCACGCCTT